>JAUPTP010000382.1 GCA_030918015.1 Pseudomonadota bacterium | reverse complement strand
GCTACCAGCTCGCCTTCCGGCTGGCGCACGAGGGCCGCACGCTCGACGAGCAGCAGGTCGAGCGCAGCACCGCGATGAAGGGGCTGATGCAGTGGGTGCGGCTGCACCCGTACAACATCGCGCAGAAGGTGCAGATCGTCGTCGAGCACTACCGCGAGAACGTGCAGCCGCTGCTGGCCGGGCGCGCCAAGGCGATGGTGGTGGTGGCCAGCCGCCGGGAGGCGGTGCGCTGGCAGAAGGCGATGCGCGCCTACATCGCCCGCCAGGGCTACGCGCTGGGCGTGCTGACGGCGTTCTCGGGCGAGGTGGACGACCTTGAGAGCTACCCGGCGCCGGTCGGCGAGGCCAGCGCCGACGTCAATCCGGCGCTCCAGGGCCGCGATCTGCGCGAGACCTTCGCGCGGGAGGATCAGCACCTGCTGGTGGTGGCCAACAAGTTCCAGACCGGCTTCGACCAGCCGCTGCTGTGCGGCATGTATGTCGACAAGCGGCTCGGCGGCATCCAGGCGGTGCAGACGCTCAGCCGCCTGAACCGCGCCCACCCGGGCAAGGACACCACCTACATCCTCGACTTCGTCAACGACCCGGCCGAGGTGCTGGCGGCCTTCCAGACCTACTACCAGACCGCCGCGCTGGAGGCGCCCACCGACCCGGACCAGGTGTTCGACCTGCGCGCCAAGCTCGACGCCGCCGGCCACTACACCGAGGCCGAGGTCGAGCGCGTCGCCCGCATCGAGCTGGACCCGGCCGGCACGCAGAAGCAGCTCCACGCCGCCCTGGGCCCGGTGGCCGACCGGCTGCTGCGCCGCTACAAGGCCGCGCAAGGCCCCGAGGCCCAGGACATGCGCGACGCGCTGCTGCTCTTCAAGGGCGATCTCGGCGCCTATGTGCGGCTGTATGCCTTCCTCAGCCAGATCTTCGACTACGGCCAGACGGCGCTGGAGAAGCGCTTTCTCTTCTTCCGCCGGCTGCTGCCGCTGCTGGACTTCGGCCGCGAGCGCGACACCGTCGACCTGAGCCAGGTGGTGCTGACCCACCACACGCTGAAGAACCGCGGGGCGCAGCCGCTGGCGCTGACGGCCGGCGGCAGCTATCCGCTCGCCGGCCTGGACGGCACCGGCACCGGCCAGGTGCAGGAGAAGCAGAAGGACTATCTGGCCGAGATCATCGAGAAGGTCAACGGCCTGTTCGAGGGCGAGCTGTCCGACACCGACCAGCTCGTCTACGTCAACGGCGTGCTGCGCGGCAAGCTGCTGGAGAACGCGCTGCTGGTGCAGCAGGCCGCCAGCAACAGCAAGGAGCAGTTCGCCAGCTCGCCCGACCTGCGCTCGGCGCTGCTCGACGCCATCATGGACGCGCTCGACGCGCACCAGACGATGAGCACGCAGGCCCTGGGCTCGGAGCGGCTGCAGGACGGCCTGCGCGACGTGCTGCTCGGGCCGGGGCAGCTCTGGGAGGCGCTGCGCGAGCGCGCGGGGGCGGAGCGTGGGTCCTCGCCTTCGCGAGGATGACGGGAGAGGGTTCGCGAAGCTGGCGGGAGGGTTCGCGAGGACAGCGGGGGCGTTCCCCCCGTCATGCCCGCGCAGGCGGGCACCCACGCGCGGCAGGGGCTTTGGCTGGCGCTGGTCGCGGCGTTCCGGCGCCTGCCGCGCTGCGCCTCACCGCATCGGCACCCCCGGCAGCACGCACAGCATCTCGTACAGCAGGTTGGCGCCCAGCAGCGCGGTATTGCCGCTCGGGTCGTACGGGGGCGAGACCTCGACCAGATCGGCGCCGACCAGGTTCAGGCCGCGGCAGCCGCGGATGATCTCCAGCGCCTGCGGCACGCTCAATCCGCCGATCTCGGGCGTGCCGGTGCCGCCGGCAAAAGAAGGATCGATGCCGTCGATGTCGAAGCTGAGGTAGCAGGGCGCGTCGCCGATGACCGCGCGCACCTTGTCCATGATGGGTGCCAGCGACTGCCACCAGACCTCGTGCGCCGGGATGATCGTGAAGCCCTGGCGGCGCGGCCAGTCGAAGTCGTCGGCGGCGTAGCCGGAGCCGCGCAGGCCGATCTGCCAGACCTTGTTCGTCTGCAGCAGGCCTTCCTCCACCGCGCGGCGGAAGGGCGTGCCGTGCGCGATGCGCTCGCCGAACATCTCGTCGTTGACGTCGGCATGCGCATCGACATGAATGAGGGCGACCGGCCCGTGGCGCTCGGCCACCGCGCGCAGGATCGGCAGCGCGATGGTGTGGTCGCCGCCCAGCGTCAGCGGCACGCAGCCGTGGCCGAGCACCTCGCGGTAGAAGTCGGTGATGATGCCGACCGACTTCTCCAGCGAGTAGGTGTTGATCGGCACATCGCCCAGGTCGGCGACCTGCAGCGCGTCGAAGGGCGCCGCGCCGGTGGCCATGTTGTAGGGCCGGATCAGGCTGGACTCGGCGCGGATCTGGCGCGGGCCGAAGCGCGCACCCGCCCGGTTGGAGGCGCCGATGTCCAGCGGCACGCCGATGAAGGCCGCGTCCAGGCCGGCGGCATGGGTGGCCACCGGCAGGCGCATCATCGAGGCCAGCCCGCCGAAGCGCGGCATCTGGTTGCCGCCGAGCGGCTGGTTCAGCGGGCGGCTCATGCGCGGCGCCCCCGGACCCACTCGAGCGCCAGCATCAGGCCGGTGGTGAAGATCGTCAGCAGCGTGGCCACCGCGGCGATGGTCGGGCTGATGTTCTCGCGGATGCCGGTGAACATCTGGCGCGGCAGCGTGACCTGGTCCGGGCCGGCGACGAAGAGCGTCACCACCACCTCGTCGAAGGAGGTCGCGAAGGCGAACAGCGCGCCCGAGATCACGCCCGGCGCGATCACCGGCAGCGTGATGCGGAAGAAGGTCTGGACCGGGCCGGCGCCCAGACTCAGCGAGGCGCGCACCAGGTTGTGGTTGAAGCCCTGCAGCGTC
The DNA here is from genome assembly GCA_030918015.1 of Pseudomonadota bacterium. Taxonomy (GTDB): domain Bacteria; phylum Pseudomonadota; class Gammaproteobacteria; order Burkholderiales; family Burkholderiaceae_C; genus Sphaerotilus. The sequence continues at coordinate 594 of JAUPTP010000382.1, read as the reverse complement.
GCCAGCACGGTGGTCAGCACGAAGGGCGCGCCCAGCGCGGCGTGCACCACGATCAGGCCGGCGTAGCTGTCGGCGAAGCCCAGCCTGGCGAAGAACAGGTAGCAGGCCACGCCCACCACCACGATCGGCACCACCATCGGCGCGATCAGGATGCTCATCAGCAGGCCCTTGCCGGGGAAGTCGGTGCGCGACAGGCCCACGGCCGCCAGCGTGCCCAGCACGGTGGCCAGCACGGTGGCCGCCGGCGCGACGATGAAGCTGTTGCGCGCGGCGCGGCCCCATTCCGGCGCGTTGAACAGGTTCTCGTACCACTGCAGCGACCAGCCCGGCATCGGATACGCCAGGAAGGAGCTCGACGAGAAGGACAGCGGCACGATCACCAGGATCGGCAGCAGCAGGAACACCAGCATCCCGATGCAGAACAGGCGCATCAGCCACCAGCCGAGCTTGTCGGCCAGCGTGGCGTACGCCGGGAACTGCGGGTTCATCGCGGACAGGATCGCGTTCATCGGTCGTCTTCCTTCTTCTTGCTTGGTGCGGGCGGCGCTCAGCCCAGGCTCAGCTCGGACTTGACCACGCGGCGGTAGACGCCGT
>JAUPTP010000381.1 GCA_030918015.1 Pseudomonadota bacterium | reverse complement strand
TGCAGGTGCGGCGCTGGCCGCCGCCGGCCTGGGCTCCTTCTTCGCCGGCTGCGTGGGCACGCTGGTGATCGCCGCCTTCGCGCCGCCGCTGACCGAGCTGGCCTTCCAGTTCGGCCCGGCCGAGTATTTCTCGCTGATGGTGCTGGGTCTGATCGGCGCGGTGGTGCTGGCCTCGGGGTCGCTGGTCAAGGCGATCTCGATGATCCTGCTGGGCCTGCTGCTCGGTCAGATCAACACCGACGTGATCTCGGGCGTGCCGCGCTTCAGCTTCGACATCCCCGAGCTGACCGATGGCATCGGCTTCGTCACGATCGCCATGGGCGTGTTCGGCTTCGGCGAGATCATCTCGAACCTGGGCCGCCCGGCCGAGAGCCGTGAGGTCTTCACGAAGGACGTCAAGGGCCTGATGCCGACCAAGCAGGACGTGAAGGACGCCTTCCCGGCCGTGCTGCGCGGCACCGCGCTGGGCTCGATCCTGGGCGTGCTGCCCGGTGGCGGCGCGCTGCTGGCTTCGTTCGCGGCCTACACCGTCGAGAAGAAGTCCAAGGGCCGTGCCGGCGAGGTGCCCTTCGGCCAGGGCAACATCCGCGGCGTGGCCGGCCCCGAGGCCGCCAACAACGCCGGTGCGCAGACCAGCTTCATCCCGATGCTGACGCTGGGCATTCCGCCCAACGCGGTGATGGCGCTGATGGTGGGCGCGATGACGATCAAGGGCATCCAGCCGGGTCCGCAGGTCATGACCAGCAACCCCGAGCTGTTCTGGGGCCTGATCGCGTCGATGTGGATCGGCAACCTGCTGCTGGTGATCCTGAACCTGCCGATGATCGGCATCTGGATCCGCCTGCTGACGGTGCCCTACCGCTTCCTGTTCCCGGCCATCCTGACCTTCTGCTGCATCGGCCTGTACACGCTGAACAACAACAACTTCGACGTCTACATGGCGGTGATCTTCGGCTTCATCGGCTACCTGTTCTACAAGCTCGACTGCGAGCCCGCGCCGCTGCTGCTGGGCTTCATCCTGGGCCCGATGATGGAGGAGAACCTGCGCCGTGCGCTGCTGCTGTCGCGTGGTGACTGGACCACCTTCATGAGCCGCCCGCTGTCGGCCGGCCTGCTGATCGCCGCGGCGCTGATGGTCGTGGTGGTGATGCTGCCCTCGATCAAGAACAAGCGCGAGGAAGCCTTCCAGGACGCGGACTGACACGGCGCTCTGCCCTGAGCGCATTTCTGCCAAGGCCCCACCCCCCGGTGGGGCCTTTTTCATTTGCATGATGATTCGCCTGATGTCAGGACGATGCCTGTGACCTTGACGACGATGCTCGACCCCGAACGCCTGCCGCAGGCGCTGCAGCCGCTGCGCCTGCCGGTGTTCCGGATGCTGTGGCTGGCCTGGCTGGCGGCCAACCTGACGATGTGGATGAACGATGTCGCCGCCGCCTGGCTGATGACTCAGCTCACCGACAGCGCGGTGATGGTGGCCCTGGTCTCGGCGGCCTCCACGCTGCCGGTCTTCCTGCTGGGCCTGCCCAGCGGGGCGCTGGCCGACATCGTCGACCGCCGGCGCTGGTTCGCCTCCACCCAGCTGTGGGTGGCTCTGGTGGCCACGCTGCTGGCGCTGCTGGCGCTGGCCGAGGGCATCACGCCGCATCTGCTGCTGGTGCTGACCTTTGCCAACGGCATCGGGCTGGCGGCGCGCTGGCCGGTGTTCGCAGCGATCGTGCCGGAGATCGTGCCGGCGGCCTCGCTGTCGGGGGCGCTGGCGCTGCAGGCGATGGCGATGAACCTCTCGCGCATCCTCGGCCCGATCGTGGCCGGCGCGGTGCTGGCGGCTTCGGGCAGTGCGGCGGTGTTCGTGCTCAATGCGGTGCTGTCGCTGCTGGCCTTCGCGCAGATCCTGCGCTGGAAGAGCAGCCCGCGCATCAGCGCGCTGCCGGGCGAGCGCTTCGTCGGCGCGATGCGGGTGGGCGTGCAGCATGTGGCGCAGAACCCGCGCATGCGTGCGGTGCTGCTGCGGGTGTTCGTGTTCTTCTTCCTGAGCACCGCGCTGACCGCGCTGCTGCCGCTGGTGGCGCGCCGGCTCGGCGGCGGGGCCGGGGGCTTCACGCTGCTGATGGCCTGCATGGGGGGCGGCGCGATGACCGCCGTGCTGGCGCTGCCGCGCCTGCGCGAGCGCCACAGCCGCGACCGCATCGTCGGCATCGGCTCGCTGGTCGTGGCGGTGATGACGCTGGTGGTGGCGCTGGCGCCCTGGCTGTGGCTGGCGGCGCTGGGCATGGCGCTGGCCGGCATGGCCTGGATCGCCACCGCCAACACGCTGACCATGTCGGCGCAGCTGGCGCTGCCCAACTGGGTGCGCGCGCGCGGCATGTCGACCTACCAGATGGCGCTGATGGGCGGCTCGGCTGCCGGGGCGGCGACCTGGGGGCATCTGGCGGGCTGGACCTCGGTGCCGACCGCGCTGATCGTGTCGGCGCTCTGCGGGCCGCTGGTGCTGCTGGCGGTGCGCCGCTTCACCGTCTCCGGCCAGGAGGCGGACCTGCGCCCGGCGCTGCCCGCCTCGCCGCCCAATCCGGCCACCGACATCGGCCCGGACGAGGGCCCGGTCATGGTCACGGTCGAGTACCTGATCGATCCGGCGCGGGCCCGCGAGTTCGCCGAGGTGATGCGCCTGACCCGCCAGGCGCGGCTGCGCCAGGGCGCGCTGTCCTGGGGCCTGTTCCGCGACACCGAGCAGCCCGGGCGCCATGTCGAGTATTTCGTCGACGAGACCTGGGTCGAGCACCTGCGCCGGCTGGAGCGCTTCACCGCCGCCGACGTGCAGCTGCGCGAGCGCCGGCTGGCCTTCCACCTCGGCGAGCAGCCGCCCCGGGTCAAGCGCTATGTCGGCGAAACCCTCGAGGGCGGGCGCGCCGCGGCCTCGCTACACTCGTGAGGCAGTTTTTCTGGATGACACCTGAGGAGACGGATCGATGTTCAGCCATGTGATGGTCGGATCCAACGACATCGCGCGCTCGAAGCGCTTCTACGACGCCGTGCTGGCCGTGCTGGGCGCCGGCCCGGGCGTGGAGAACCGCAACGCCGCCGGCCAGATGCGGCTGTTCTACCGCCACGGCGGCGCGAGCTTCTGCGTCACCGAGCCGATCAACGGCGAGCCGGCCACCGTCGCCAACGGCGCCACCCTCGGCTTCAAGTGCGATTCGCCCGAGCAGGTGCAGCAGTTCCACGACGTGGCGGTCGCGCATGGCGGCACCTCGGTCGAGGATCCGCCCGGGCCGCGCCATGGCGCGCTCGGTCCGATGCATCTGGCCTATGTGCGCGATCCGGACGGACACAAGCTCTGCGCACTGCACCGGCCGAAGTGAGCGCAGCATGCGTCTGCGCCGCCTGGCCACCGTGCTGGTGTGCTATCTGCTGTCAGGCGGGGCGCTGCTGGCGAGCCTGATGCTGGCGGCCTGGCTGATGGCGCTGTCGCCTCGGCAGCCGCTGGCGCTGATCGCCAGTGCGCTGATGCTGCTGGCCTGGGTCTGCCATCT
>JAUPTP010000380.1 GCA_030918015.1 Pseudomonadota bacterium | reverse complement strand
GGCAGCGGTGGCGCTGGCCTGCCTGGCGCTGTCCAGCGCTGTCCGCGCGCTCGGCCTGAGCGAGGCGGCGCTGGCGGTGCCGGCCCTGCTGCTGGGCTGGGCGGGCGGGCTGCTGCCGGTGCTGGCCTGGCTGAAGATCCCGCGCGATCTGCTGCCGCTGCTGCAGCCGCTGCGGCAGCGCCTGCCGGGGGTGCTGCAGCGTGCGCGGCTCTGGCGCGATGCGCCGGCAGGTGCCCGATGAGCCCGAGCGAGCTGATCTTCCTGGCGCTGGGCGGCTCGGCGCTGTCCGCGGCCGCGATCGTGGCCACGCTGGTGTTCGCGCTGATGCTGCACGGGCAGCTCAGGATCGGGCGCTTCTTCCTGCCGATGATGTTCGTGTGCATCGCGCTGGGCATGGCGCTGGGCGTGCTGCTGTCGCGGCGCGATGTGCGCTTCGCGGCGTTCGGCATCGACACCCTCGGCGCCGATGTGGCCGCCGCGGCCTGGCCGATGCGGCTGCTGACTGGCCTGATGCTGGGCATGAGCCTGACGGCGCTGTTCAACCGCTATTACCGCGCCCGGCGCTTCCCGATGCCGGGGCGGCATCCGGTCGGCGCCGGCCAGCGCCGCTTCGCCGAGGTGTTCGCGGTCTACTTCATCACCACCAACCTGCTGCCGGCGGTGCTGGGCCACAAGCATGGCCTGGTGCTGAACACCTGCTATGCGCTGCCGGTCTTCCTGCTGGCGATCATCGACGGGGCCGAGGCCTTCGAGCGCATTCTGCGCTGGGCCAAGTTCTCTCTGCTGGGCATGACGCTGGGCAGCCTGCTGGCCTGGGCGGTGATGCCGCATCTGGCCCTGCAGGTCGGCTATTCGGGCTGGGTGCCGGGCCTGACGGTGCGGCTCTGGGGCATCGGCTCGAGCCCGAACAGCATCGGGCCGCTGGCGCTGCTGTCCCTGCTGCTCGAGTCCATGTCGCCCACCCGCCATCGCGGGCTGCGCGCGCTGCTGCTGGGCTGCGGCGGGGTCACGCTGGTGATGGCCCAGTCCAAGACGGCCTGGATGGCGATGCTGGTGGCCGGCAGCGTCATCCTGCTCCACCGGTTCGGCCGGGACGCGCGCGGCCGCCTGCGCATCGGCACCCTGATCGGCCTGCTGCTGATGGCCGCGGCGCTGGTGCTGGGCCTGCTGGTGGTGCCCCCGCATCGGTGGATCGAGGCGGTCTCGGACACCCGCGCCGGCACCGAGATGGTCACGCTCACCGGGCGCAGCCAGATCTGGGCGGTCGCGCTCGATGTGTGGATGGACTACCCCCTCTTCGGCTACGGGCCGACGATCTGGGATCCGGCCTTCCGGGCCGCGCTGGGCATGCCCTTCGCGACCCATGCGCACAACCAGTTCCTGCAGAGTCTCAGCCAGGGCGGGATGCTCAGCGGCCTGAGCCTCTTGGTCTACCTGATCCTGATGACGCTGGGCTGCGCGCGCATGATGCGTGCGACCCGCGGTGTTTCGCTGGGGCTGCTGGCCGTCGTGCTGGTGCGCTCGCTCACCGAGACCCCGCTGACCCTGACCACGCTGTTCAACGGCGAGATGTTCACCCACCTGCTGGTGGCGGTGATCGCCGCGCGCGGTCTGGCCCAGCCCGCCGCCGGAGCCGGACGATGAGCGCCTCGGCAGGGCGCGTGTCGGTGATCATGCCGCTGCACGACAAGGCCGCCTATGTCGTGGCGGCGCTGGAGTCGGCGCTCCGCCAGGTGCCCGCGCCCGGGGAGATCCTGGTCATCGACGACGGCTCCACCGACGGCGGCGGCGACCTGGTGGCGCGCTGGATCGCGCAGCAGCCGGCCGAGGCGGGCGTGCGGCTGCTGCGGCAGGCCAATGCGGGCGTGGCGGCCGCGCGCAACCTGGGGCTCGCGCAGGCCCGCGGCGAGTTCGTGGCCTTCCTCGACGCCGACGACCAGTACGAGCCGGGCTACCTCGCCGCGATCGAGGCGCTGGTGGCGGCCTTCCCGCAGGCCGGGATGTACTGCGCCGGCTACTGGCGCTGCGGGCCGGGGCCAGAGCGCCAGGCCCGGCGGCTGCCCGACGTGGCCCGGGGCGCGATGCTGCGCATCGACAGCTTCCATGCCCGCTGGAGCCGGGGCGCCTTCACCCACACCAACTCGATCGTGCTGCGCCGGGCGGTGCTGGTGGCGCACGCGCTGGGCTTTCCGGTCGGCGAGCGCCATGGCGAGGACCAGGACCTGTGGCTGCGCGTGGCCGAGGTCGCGCCGGTGGCCTTCGTCAACGAGGCGCTGACCGCCTACCGTCTGGACGTGCCGGGCAGCGCGATGCAGTCGGCCGGCCTGGACCGGCCGCTGCCCGCCTACCTGCGGCTGGAGCAGCGGCTCGCCGCGGGAGAGATCCCGCCCGATTTGCACAATGGTGCACGGCAGCTGATCGCGGTGCACCGCATCAATGTTGCCGTGGCCCGCCTGAATCGCAAGAATTGCCGGGGCGCGGCGGAGCTGCTGTTCCTGCCGGGCACCTCGGTGCGGCGCCTGTACTGGCTGCGCACGGTCCTGCGCTGGCTGGGGATGCGCCTGCGCGGCGTCCTCGCCCCTCCGGAGAACTGATGTCCCTGCTTGTCTCGCTTGTGCTGGCCACCGTCGGGCGCACGACCGAACCGGCCCGCGGTCTGCGGGCCCTGGCCGCCCAGTCCTGGTGCGCTGTCGAGGTGCTGGTGATCGATCAGAACGATGACGACCGTCTCGTGCCGATCATCGCCGAGGCTCGCGCGGCGGGCCTGTGCGTGCGCCACGAGCGCTTCGGGCGCCGCAGCCTGTCGGGCGCGCGCAACCACGGCCTGGCGCTGGCTGCGGGCGAGATCGTCGGTTTCCCCGACGACGACTGCTGGTACGAGCCCGACACGCTGCGCCACCTGGTCGCGCACTGGGGGGCGCAGGAGGAGGGCGGGTCGCCCGCCCTGGTGGTGGGCTGCTGGGTCGAGCAGGCGCAGCAGCTCGGCGTGCTGGCCGCGCCGGCGCGCGTGCTGCGGCCCGGGGAGGTGCGGGCCTTTCGCGGGCGCCGCGCCAGCTCGATCACGCTGTTCGCGCGCACGGCGCTGCTGCGCGAGATCGGCGGCTTCGACGAGCGCTTCGGCGTCGGCCAGTGGTTCGGCTCGGCCGAGGAGACCGATCTGGTGATGCGGCTGGCGGCGCGCGGCGAGCGCATGCTCTACCAGCCCGCGATCCGCGTGCACCATCCCGTGCCCCCGTCCGGCGTGCCAGAGCGGCTGGCCCCGGCCGATCTGGCCCGTCTGCGCGCCCGCGAGCGCGGCACCGGCGGGCTCTACGCGAAGCACCGCCTGTCGCGCTGGGTGATCGGTCGCGGCCTGGTCGCGCCGTGGCTGCTGCCGCTGCTGCGCGGGCAGCTCGGGGCCGTCCGGCGGGGGTGGAGCTGCTCGCGCGGCCGCCTGGAGGGGCTGCGCAGCTGGCCCGGGCCGGAGGGCGTGCGATGAGGGGCGCGATGAGGGGCGCGATGAGGCGCCGGCTGGGCGCGATGCTGCTGGCCGGGGCCGCGCTGGCCAGTCCGGCCCGGGCGGTGCCGCCGGACTATTTCGGGCTGCACATCCATGGT
>JAUPTP010000015.1 GCA_030918015.1 Pseudomonadota bacterium | reverse complement strand
ATTGTGGTGGCAGGCTTGAACGCCAGCGAAGACGGGCCGGGAGGCTCGCCCCCACAGGCCCGGCTCCGGGGGCCCATGGCGATGAGCCAGCCTCCCTCCGCGCGAACACCCTGACGCCCTGTCGGCCTGACCGCCTACAGGGCGTTTCTCTTGGTGCATGCCGACCCGGCGGCGTCGGCGAGAATGCGCGCCATGCTTGCTCGACATCAGGATCCGATCGTGGCGATCGCCACCGCCCCCGGCCGCGGCGCCGTGGGCATCGTGCGTGTCTCCGGCCGCGGCCTGGCCCCGCTGGCCCGGCGCCTGACCGGCCGCGATCTGGCGCCCCGCATGGCCACCTACGGCCCCTTTCTCGACGCCGAAGGTCGGCCGATCGACCAGGGCCTGGCGCTCTATTTTCCGGCGCCGCACAGCTACACCGGCGAGGATGTGCTGGAGCTGCAGGCCCACGGCGGCCCGGTGGTGCTGCAGCTGCTGATGGCGCGCTGCCTGCAGGCGGCGGCCGAGGGCGAGCTGCTGCCGCGGCTGCGTCCGGCCGAGCCGGGCGAGTTCACCGAGCGCGCCTTCCTGAACGACAAGCTCGACCTGGCGCAGGCCGAGGCGGTGGCCGACCTGATCGACGCCAGCACCGAGGCGGCGGCGCGCAGCGCGGCGCGCTCGCTGTCGGGCGACTTCTCCCGGCGCATCGAGGCGCTGCGCGACGGCCTGGTCGAGCTGCGCATGCTGGTCGAGGCGACGCTGGATTTCCCCGAGGAGGAGATCGACTTCCTCGAGAAGGCCGACGCGCGCGGGCGGCTGGCGCGGCTGGCCGAGCGGCTCGACGCGGTGCTCGACACCGCGCGCCAGGGTGCGCTGCTGCGCGAAGGCCTGACGGTGGTGATCGCCGGCCAGCCCAACGCGGGCAAGAGCTCGCTGCTGAACGCGCTGGCCGGCGCCGAGCTGGCCATCGTCACGCCGATCGCCGGCACCACCCGCGACCGGGTCAGCGAGACGCTGCAGATCGAGGGCGTGCCGGTGCATGTGATCGACACCGCCGGCCTGCGCTCCGACGCCGAGGCGGCCGACGAGGTCGAGCGCATCGGCATCGCGCGCAGCTGGGAGGCGATCGCCGGCGCCGATGCGGTGCTGATGCTGCATGACCTGACCCGCTGCCTGGACCCGGACTACGCCGCGGCCGATCGCGCGATCGAGGCGCGGCTGCCCGACCGCTCGCGCCGCGTGCATGTCTTCAACAAGACCGACCGGGTCGACGCCGCGCACCGGGCGGCGGTGCTGGCGGGTGTGCCTGAGGGCGAGCGGGCGCTCACGCTCTCGGCCAAGACCCGCGACGGGCTGGAGGGCTTGCGCCGGCTGCTGCTGGAGCTGGCGGGCTGGCATGCCTCGCCCGACGGCGTGTTCATCGCGCGCGAGCGCCACCTGACGGCGCTGCGCCGCGCGCGCGAGCACCTCGCGCTGGCTGCGGGCTGGGCCGCGCGCCGCGACGAGGCCCTCGACCTGTTCGCCGAGGAGCTGCGCCTGTCGCACGACGCCCTGGGCGAGATCACCGGCGCCTTCTCGGCCGATGACCTGCTGGGGGTCATCTTCTCGCGCTTCTGCATCGGCAAGTGAGCCGGGCTGCATCCTCGGGGTGCCGGAGCAATTCGTGACATTGATCACGAATTGTCGAAAGTGTTATTTTCGGAAACCTGCCGGGAACGTGACAGTTGCATGATTCTGCCCATGGCTGCCAGACAGGGCGGCCCTGTGGGGCTTCATAGGAAACGGCGAGAGGTGGTGGCTGATGGGAATCGATGAGCTGATCGAGGCGGTGCATTCGCTGCGCACCGAAGATGCGTTCCGTGCCCGCTTCAACCTGCCGCAGTGGCACAACTTCGCCTCCTACCTCACGCCCTACCAGCTGCGGGCCGGCGATCTGCTGATCAAGCAGGGCGAGTGCGACCGGGCCGCCTACTTCGTGGGGCAGGGCAGTCTGCAGGTCTATGTGAACGGGTCGGCGCCCGGCAGCTTCCGGGTGGCGCTGCTGCGTCCCGGCGCCCTGGTGGGCGAGACGGGGCTGTTCAGCGCCGAGCCGCATTCGGCCAGCGTCGAGGCGATGGTGCCCACGATCGTGTGGGCGCTGCACCTGCCGCGCTATGAGGAGCTGTGCGCCCGCGCGCCCGCAATCGCCAACGAGGTGCTGCGTGCGGCCGGCGCGGTGATGGTGGCGCGCATGCGCGCCAACCTGCAGCAGCGGGTGGCGGTGGCCTGAGGGCGGCTCAGCCCTTCTTCAGCAGCCGCGCCTCGGCCAGCGCGAGGGATTCGGGCAGGCCGCTGAGCACCAGCACATCGCCGCCGGCCAGCACGAAGTCGTCGTCCACCGTCAGCACCTGACCGCTGGCACGGCGCACCGACACCACCGACACGCCCATCACCTGCAGCGTCAGGTCGCCCAGGCGCTGGCCCAGGCTGGGGGCGCCCGGGGGCAGGCTGACCGACTGCAGTCGGGCCTGCTGCAGCTCCTCGACCGTGTCGTCGTCGGCGCCGTGGAAGTAGCCGCGCAGCAGGCCGTAGCGCGCATCGCGCGCATCCTGCGTGATGCGGATGACCCGGCGCATCGGCACGCCCACCAGGGCCAGCGCATGGCTGGCCAGCATCAGCGAGCCTTCCAGCGTCTCCGGCACCACCTCGGTCGCGCCGGCCGAACGCAGCCGCTCCAGGTCGGTGTCGTCGGGGGTGCGCACCACCACCGGCACCTGCGCGGCGTGCTCGCGCACATGCTGCAGCACCCGCAGCGCCGAGGGCGTGTCGTTGTAGGTGATGACCACGGCCGTGGCCCGCGACAGGCCGGCGGCGATCAGGCTGGGCAGCTTGGCCGCATCGCCGAAGACCACGCTCTGGCCGGCGGCCGCCGCCTGGCGCACCCGGTCGGGGTCGAGGTCCAGCGCCATGTAGGGAATGCGCTCCTGGTCGAGCAGCCGCGCCAGGTTCTGGCCGCTGCGGCCGTAGCCGCAGATGATCAGGTGCGCCTCGGCGCGGATCGAGCGCTTGACGATGCTGGTGAGCTGCACCGACTGCATCAGCCAGTCGGTGGCCGACAGCTTCATCACGATGCGGTTGCTCGCCATGATGATGAAGGGCGTGGTCAGCATCGAGATCACCATCGCGGCCAGCACCGGGCTCATCCAGCGGTCGGCGATCAGGTGGACCTCGGCGCCGAGCGTCAGCAGCACGAAGCCGAATTCGCCGGCCTGGGCCAGATACAGGCCGGTGCGGATCGCCACGCCCGGGGCCGAGCCGAAGGCGCGTGCCAGCAGCGCCACCAGGCCCGCCTTGGCCAGCACCGGCAGGGTGCTCAGCAGCAGCACGAGCCCCCACTGGTCCAGCACCGGCCGCCAGTCCAGCTTCATGCCGATCGTGATGAAGAACAGCCCCAGCAGCACATCGTGGAAGGGCCGGATGTCGGTCTCGACCTGGTGCTTGAACTCGGTCTCGGCGATCAGCATGCCGGCGACGAAGGCGCCGAGCGCCAGCGACAGCCCCGCGTGCTCGGTCAGCCACGACAGCCCCAGCGTGATCAGCAGGATGTTGAGGATGAACAGGTCCTCGCTCTTCCTGCGCGCCACCAGCGTCAGCCACCAGCGCATCAGGCGCTGGCCGCCCCACAGCAGCAGCGTCAGCAGCACGGCGGCCTTCAGCGTCGCGCGGCCCAGCGTTTCCCACAGGTCGCCGCCGCCCTGGGCCAGCGAGGGGATCAGCACCAGCAGCGGCACCACCGCCAGATCCTGGAACAGCAGCACGCCCATGACGTTGCGGCCGTGCTCGCTCTCCAGCTCCAGCCGCTCGGCCATCATCTTGGCGACGATCGCGGTGCTGGACATCGCCATGGCCGCCCCCAGCGCGACCGCGCCCTGCCAGGGCAGCTCCCAGGCCGCACCGAGCAGCGCGAAGCCGCTGGTCAGCAGCAGGTTGCCGATGGCCGCGCCCGCCAGCGTCAGCAGCACCTGCCCGGCCCCGAGACCGAAGACCAGCCGCTGCATGCTGCGCAGCTTGGGCAGGTTGAACTCCAGCCCGATGACGAACATCAGGAAGACGACGCCGAACTCGGCCAGATAGCGGATGCCCGCCGAGTCCTTGGCCAGGGCCAGCGCGTTCGGGCCGATCAGCACGCCCACGAGCAGATAGCCCAGCATCGAGGGCAGCTTCAGCAGCCGGCAGCCGACGACGCCGGCCACGGCGGCAAGAAGGTAGAGCAGGGCAATGTCGAGAGTGCTGGCCATTCACCGTCCTAGAATCGGGCAATCGTAATTCAGCTTCCGGCCCTTCGATTCCGTGAACGATTCCACTGTGGCCCTCGCGGCCCCCAGCTTCGATGCCGAGCGCGTGCTGCGCATGGCCCGCCAGACCCTGCGCATCGAGGCCGAGGCGCTGCTGCAACTGCAGGATCAGCAGGGCGAGAGCTTCGTGCGGGTCGTGCTCGCGATCCTGGGCTGCCGCGGCCGGGTGGTCGTGATGGGCATGGGCAAGAGCGGGCATGTCGGGCGCAAGATCGCCGCCACGCTGGCCTCGACCGGCACGCCGGCGATGTTCGTGCACCCAGGCGAGGCCAGCCACGGCGACCTGGGCATGGTCACGCCGGGCGACATCGTGCTGGCGATCTCCAACTCCGGCGAGAGCGACGAGCTGGCCGCGATCCTGCCCGCGCTCAAGCGCCTGGGCGTGACGCTGGTGGCGATGACCGGGCGGCCCGGCTCGATGCTGGCCTCGCACGCCGACTGGGTGCTGTCGAACCGGGTCGAGCAGGAGGCCTGTCCGCTCAATCTCGCACCGACGGCCAGCACCACCGCGCAGCTCGCGCTGGGCGACGCGCTGGCGGTGGCGCTGCTGGACGCGCGGGGCTTTCGCCCCGAGGACTTCGCACGCTCGCATCCGGGCGGTGCGCTGGGACGCAGGCTGCTGACCCATGTGCGCGACATCATGCGCCAGGGCGAGGCGGTGCCGCGGGTGGCGCCCGCGGCGAGCTGCCTGGAGGTGATGCGCGAGATGAGCGCCAAGGGCCTGGGTGCGGCGGCGATCGTCGACGCCGAGGGCCGCGCGGTCGGCATCTTCACCGACGGCGACCTGCGCCGCGCAGTCGAGCAGGGCACTGACCTGCTCGCGCTCTTCGCCGCCGATCTGGTGCGCAGCCGCCCGCGCAGCATCGGCGAGGATGCGCTGGCGGTCGAGGCCGCCACGCTGATGGAGGACGCCTGCATCACCACGCTGCTGGTGCACGACGGCGAGGGCCGCCTGGTCGGCGCGCTCAACACCAACGACCTGATGCGCGCGAAGGTGATCTGATGAGCGACCTGACCCCGATGGCCGCCGACACGCCCTGGCCGCGCCCGATCACGCCGGTGCTGAACTTCGCGCCGGAGCTGCTGCTGGCGGCGCAGGGCGTGCGCGCGGCCATCTTCGACGTCGACGGCTGCCTGACCGACGGGCGCATCTACATCGGCGAGCACGGCGAGAGCGTCAAGGCCTTCAGCACGCTCGATGGCCACGGCATCAAGCTGCTGGCGCGCGCCGGCATCGAGCCGGTGGTGATCACCGGCCGCGACACGCCGGCGGTGCGCCGGCGCTGCGCCGATCTGGGCATCGTGCATGCCTTCCACGGCATCCACGACAAGCTGGCCGCGGCCGAGCGGGTGCTGGCGCTGCTGGGTCTGGGCTGGCACGAGCTGGCGGTGATCGGCGACGACTGGCCGGACCTGCCGCTGATGGTGCGCTGCGCGCTGGCCTGCGCGCCGGCGCAGGCGCATGCGGAGGTGCGCGCCGCGGCCCACCATGTCACCGCGGTGCCGGGCGGGCAGGGCGCGGCGCGCGAGTTCTGCGACCTGCTGCTGTGCGCCCGCGGGCGCTATGCCGAACTGCTGGCGGGCCATCTGGCCACGCTTGACGGCACGGCTTCCGCCTGAAGCGCTGCGCGTGGCCTCCTTCGACGACGACACCAGCCCGCTGCCGCTGCCCCCGCTGGCGGCCACGCGGCCGGCCGATGCGGCTCGCCAGAGCCTGCCTCCGGCGGCGCGCGTGCGTCAGGCCGTGCTGGGCAATCTGCCGCTGTTCCTGATGGCCCTGCTGGCCGGTCTGACCTGGTGGCTGGTCCAGCAGACGCCCGAGCCCGAGCCCGAGCGGGGCCCGCAGACGGCGACCCATGACCCGGACTACGAGATGCACGGCTTCTCGGTCCAGCATTACCAGCGCACCGGCCCGGCGCGAGGGGTCATCGAGGGGGCCGTGGTGCGGCATTTCCCCGACACCGACACGCTGGAGATCGACGGCCTGCGCATGCATTGGCGCGATGACGCCGGGCATCTGCTGAGCGCCCAGGCCGCGCGCGCGCGAGCCCAGGGGGACGGCAGCGAGGTGCGCCTGATGGGCGGTGCCACCGTGGTGCGCGACGCCCTGCCGGGCGAGATGGCGTCGCTGCAGTTCACCAGCGAGGAAATGGTGTTCGATCGTCGCCAGGACCAGGTCCGCAGCGATCGCCCGGTGGTGCTGCGCCAGGGCGACAGCGTCGTCGAGGCCCGCTCCCTGATCTATTCGCAGAAGGATGCCGTGCTGGAACTGCAGGGGGCGGTTCGCGGGCGTCTGCCGGTCCGTCGCTGATCATGGCCGGCCTGTCATTGCAGGAGCGTCAGGCCCTCGAGCGCGAGCGCGCTCCCCTGGTCTTTATCACGGGGGCCTCCAGTGGCATCGGTCAGGCGCTGGCTCGGGCCTATGCAGCACGCGGCTGGCGGCTGGCCCTGGTGGCGCGGCGCGCAGAGGCGATCCAGGCCTGGCTGGACGAGGCCGGCATCGGGCCGAAGCAGGCGCAGGTGCATGTCGCCGATGTGCGTGATCGCGAGGCCATCATCGCCGCGGGCACGCGTTGCCTGATCGAGCAGGGCCTGCCGGACATCGTGATCGCCAATGCCGGCATCAGCGTGGGCATCGATACCGCCGAGCGCGAGGATCTCGCCGTGCTCGAGGATCTCTACGCCACCAATGTGGTCGGCATGGCGGCCACCTTCCATCCGTTCATCCGGCCGATGCGGCTGGCCCGGCGCGGCACGCTGGTGGGCATCGCCAGCGTCGCTGCGATCCGAGGCCTGCCCGGCCACGGGGGCTACTGCGCCAGCAAGGCCGCCGTGGTGAGCTACTGTGAAAGTCTGCGCACCGAGCTGCGCAAGGACCGCATCCGGGTCGTCACGCTGCTGCCGGGCTTCGTGGACACGCCGTTGACGCGCAACAACCGCTACGCGATGCCCTTCCTGCTCAGCGCGGAGGCGTTTGCGCGGCGCGCCTTGCCGGTCATCGACCGAGGCCGGCGCCATGTCGTCATCCCTTGGCCTATGGGTCTGCTGGCATTGCTGCTGCGCTGCGTGCCCGGTTTCCTGTGGGATCGGGTCATGGTCGGCCGTGCGCGCAAGCAGCGCCGCGGTGCGGCCGACTGAAACGACACAGGGGGCGAGCCCTTCCGGACTCGCCCCCTGTGTTTTTCGGACCGCCTTGGCCAGCCGTCAGCAGGCCAAGGATGTGGTCACCAGATCAGTAGCCGCCGCCGCCGTAGCCGCCACGGCCACCGCCGCCGCCACCGCCTTCACGACGGCCACCGCCGCCGTAGGGGCTGCGGAAGCCGCCGCCGTTGCCGCCGCCGCCGCCACCACCGTAGCCGCCGCCACCACCGTTGCCGCCGCCGAAGCCGCCACCGCCACCGCCGTCACGGCGACCGCCGTACGGGCTGCGGAAGCCGCCCGGACGCTCTTCGCGGGGACGAGCTTCGTTGACGACGACCGCGCGGCCGCCGATCGACTGGCCGTTCAGGCCGTTGATGGCTGCCTGTGCTTCGGCATCCGAGCCCATCTCGACGAAGCCGAAGCCCTTCGAGCGACCGGTTTCACGATCCATCATGACCTTGGCGGACTGGACCGCGCCGAACTCGGAGAATGCAGCGTTCAGTTCTTCGTCGCGAACGCCGTAGGCCAGGTTGCCCACGTAGAGTTTGTTGCCCATGGAAGAGCGCCTTTCAAGCAAAACAGGGTACGTTGAGTACCAGAGGACCATGTGGCGGAGCTACAGCCAGCACTCATTCGATAGAACAGAGAAAAGGCGCCGCATCCAATCACGAGGGACCATTATGTATGACCGTCAAGCCCTGGGAACACCCCTTCTGGCAGAAGTGTTGTAAGCCTGCGCAGTTTTTTGATCCAGTCGTGATCTTCGGCGGTCAGAAATTCGGGGTTAACCCGGAATTCGTTGCGCAGAGCGGCCGTGTGCCGTCCGCTGCGAGCGCAGGCGGCCGCCCGGTGCAGGCCCCCGGTCAGGCGGGTGCAGAATCGTGGCATGGACCTGCTCAAGCCCCTGATCGCGCTGCTGGCGATCGTCAATCCGATCGGTGTCGTGCCCTTCTTCATCCATTTCACGCAGCATCTGGACCTGGCTGCGCGGCGGCGCACGATCCGGGTGTCGAGCTTCTCCGCGTTCCTGGTGATCTCGATCAGCGCGCTGGCGGGGCTGCAGGTGATCGAGTTCTTCGGCATCTCGCTGGCCTCCTTCCAGGTGGGCGGCGGCACGCTGCTGCTGATCAGCGCGCTGCAGATGCTCAACGCGCAGCCGGCCGAGTCGCGCTCCGACGATGTCAGCGAGGGGCGCGAGCGCGCCGACTCGGGCGACAGCATCGCGGTGGTGCCGCTGACCATTCCGCTGCTGACCGGTCCGGCGACCATCTCGACGATGGTGATCTACGCCGACAAGACGCGCCACTGGTGGGAGCTGGGCGTGCTGGTCGGCTACGGCGTGGTCGTCGGGCTGGCCACCTTCGTCGCGTTCTCTGCCGCCGGTGGGGTGGCGCGCCTGCTCGGGCGCACCGGCATCAACGTGATGACCCGGCTGATGGGCCTGATCCTGGCCGCCCTGGCGGTCGAGATCATGGCCGAGGGCCTGATCAAGCTCTTTCCGGTGCTGGCGTCGCATCTGGCGCCCTGAGGCCGGCACGGCGGGGACGGCATAGAGTCTGGGCTGTCCATGGAGACCAGGACCATGCCCGCATTCGACTACATCATCATCGGCGCCGGCTCGGCCGGCAGCCTGCTCGCCAACCGCCTGAGCGCCGATCCGCGCCGGCGCGTGCTGCTGATCGAGGCCGGCGGCCGCGACGACTACCACTGGATCCACATTCCGGTCGGCTACCTGTACTGCATCGGCAACCCGCGCACCGACTGGCTCTACCAGACCGAGGCCGACCCGGGCCTGAACGGCCGCCGGCTGCGCTATCCGCGCGGCAAGGTGCTGGGCGGCTGCTCCAGCATCAACGGCATGATCTACATGCGCGGCCAGTCGCGCGACTACGACCAGTGGGCCGAGCTGACCGGCGACGACGCCTGGCGCTGGGAGCACTGCCTGCCGGCCTTCCGGCAGCACGAGAACCACTGGCGGCTCGACGCCGCGAACGCCGCGCAGGCCGGCGCCGAGTTCAAGGCCCTGCATGGTCACGGCGGCGAATGGCGGGTCGAGCGCCAGCGGCTGCGCTGGGACATTCTCGACGCCTTCGCGCAGGCCGCGCAGCAGGCCGGCATCCCGGCCACCGACGACTTCAACCGCGGCAGCAACGAGGGCGTGGGCTATTTCGAGGTCAACCAGAAGTCGGGCCTGCGCTGGAACACGGCCAAGGCCTTCCTGCGCCCGACCTGCTACGGCCGGCCGAACTTCGAGATGTGGACCGGTGCGCAGGTGCGCCGACTGACGCTGGAGCCGGGCGCCGACGGCCGGCTGCGCTGCACCGGCGCCGAGGTCGTGACGCCGGCCGGCGTCGAGACGGTCACCGCCACCCGCGAGGTGCTGCTGAGCGCCGGCAGCATCGGCAGCGTGCAGGTGCTGCAGCTGTCGGGCATCGGCCCGGGCGAGCTGCTGCAGCGCCATGGCGTCGCGGTGCGCCACGCGCTGCCCGGCGTCGGCGAGAACCTGCAGGATCACCTGCAGATCCGCTCGGTCTACAAGGTGCAGGGCACGACCACGCTGAACACCCGTGCGGCCACGCCCTGGGGCAAGGCGATGATCGGCCTGGAGTACCTGCTGCGCCGCACCGGGCCGATGAGCATGGCGCCGTCGCAGCTCGGCGCCTTCACCCGCTCGTCGCCGCAGTTCGACTGGCCCAACATCGAGTACCACGTCCAGCCGCTCTCGCTCGATGCCTTCGGCCAGCCGCTGCATGCCTTCAACGCGTTCACCGCGAGCGTGTGCAACCTCAATCCGGGTTCGCGCGGCCATGTGCGCATCACCTCGCCGCGGTCCGAGGACGCGCCGGCGATCTTCGCGAACTACCTGTCGACGCCCGAGGATCGCCAGGTCGCAGCCGACTCGCTGCGCGTGACGCGGCGCATCGTCGCGCAGCCGGCGATGCAGCCCTATCAGCCTGAGGAGTACCGGCCAGGCGTGCAGTACCAGAGCGACGAGGAACTGGCCCGGCTGGCCGGCGACATCGCCACGACGATCTTCCATCCGGTGGGCACCTGCCGCATGGGGCGCGACGATGACGCGATGGCGGTGACCGACACCCGGCTGCGGGTGCGCGGCGTGGCGGGCCTGCGGGTGGTCGACGCCAGCGTGATGCCGACGATCACCAGCGGCAACACCAACTCGCCGACGCTGATGATCGCCGAGCGGGCGGCCGGCTGGATTCTTGATGCGGCGCAGGTTTCATGAGGTGAACAGGCGTTGTGCGAGGCGAGCTTGCGCCGTGCTCTGAGGACGGTGCGGGAAACCCCCGATATGGTGAAACGCACTGAAACTCTACAGTCTCGCCACTCGCAGACGCCGCCCTGAGGGGCAGGCGGGCAGGAGCGAGGGACTGAGGAGACAGATTCACGCAGCGCGACAAGAAACGCCGCCCCAACAAGACAAGATCCGGCGGCACCACTCAGACACAGTCGCTCCAGAAGATTCGGCGCCGTGTGGCGCGATGAGACAATTCAAAGGCACCGATCAGACTGATCGGTGCCTTTTTCTTTGTGGACTCTGCTGTCGATGATCGATCTGCTGTGGGTGACGCTGGCGTCCGGGCTGGCGGGTTTTGTCGATGCGATCGTGGGCGGTGGTGGGCTGATCCTGCTGCCCACGCTGTTTGCCATCCATCCTTCGGCCCCGCCGGCGACGCTGTTCGGCACGAACAAGGTCGCGGCAATCGGCGGTACCGCCTGGGCCTGCAGCCAGTATGCCCGTCGCGTGACGATGAACTGGCGCACCTTGCTGCCCGCCGCTGCCGCCGCCCTGCTGGCCAGCCTTGTCGGGGCGTGGCTGGTGACCCAGGTGCCGGCGGCCGGCTTGCGCAAGGCCCTGCCGCTGGTGCTGCTGGCGGTGCTGCTCTACACGCTGTGGAAGAAGGATCTCGGGTGCGTGCATGCGCCCCACCTGCCCCCCCGTCGCGAAGCCGTGCGGGGCAGCATGATCGGCGCTGCCGTCGGTTTCTATGATGGATTCTTCGGACCGGGCACCGGCAGCTTCTTTGTCTTTCTGCTGGTGCGAGGGCTCGGGTACGACTTCCTGCATGCCTCGGCGGGCGCGAAGCTGCTCAACACCGCGACCAATCTGGCGGCGATCACGCTGTTTGCGGCGAAGGGCCATGTGTGGTGGCACATCGCGGCGGCCATGGCGGTGGCCAATGTCATCGGCAGCCTGCTGGGGGCACGGCTGGCGCTGCGTCACGGCGCGGGTTTCGTGCGGGTGATCTTCATCGCCGTGGTCAGCCTGCTGATCGTGCGCACCGGCTGGGATGCGCTGCGCCTGTGAGCGCTCAGAAGCGGTAGCGCTCGCCGCGCGTCAGCGCGAAGACGGGCAGACGGATGTCGAGCTCGGCGAGCTGTCCAGTGACCGCCGCCATCTCGCCGGGCTTCACATGGGTGATCGCCACCGAGGTGTCGCAGTCGAGGTCGAGCTTGCCGAGTTCCTCGGCCAGCATCGAGGGCGAGAGGTGGCGGCTGATCTCGGCCAGCGCACGCTCCTTGTCGCTGAAGGCGGTCTCGATCACCAGCTGGGCGATCGCACGGCCCTTGAGTCGCTCCCACAGCGCCGGATTGGGGCCGGTGTCGCCGGTGTACACCCACCAGCCCGACGGGGTGTCGACCGCGAAGCCGCAGGCCGGAACGGTGTGCAGCGCGGGCAGCACCTCGATGGTATGGCCGGCCAGCTCGAGCCGGTCACCGATGGCGAAGGGCACGAGTTCGATGATCGGCCGTTCCCGGTGGGGCAGCCGGGTGAAGTCGGGCCAGATGATGTTGTTGAACAGGTGCGCGCGCAGTGCCTCGAGAGTCTCGGGCAGGCCATGGACGCGGATCGGCTGGAAATCCGGGCGGGCCAGGCGATGCTGCATCACGCTGTCGGCCAGCAGAGGAATGCCCAGGACATGGTCCAGATGGGAGTGCGACAGCAGGATGTGGTCGATTTCCGCCATCTCGGCGAGCGTCAGGTCGCCGACACCGGTTCCCGCGTCGACGAGAATCTGTTCGTCGAGCTGGAAGCAGGTGGTCCGGTTGTCGAGGGCGATCGAGCCCGAGCAGCCAAGGACACGCAGGTTCATCGGGATTCCAAATGAGGGCTGGCGGAACAGGCACCCATGCTGCCTGCCGCCTCATGCCGGGGCAAGTCGCCTGCTGCGCACTTCCTCACTGCTTGTCCATCCCCGTGAACCAGGGGGGGGCAAATGTGAACAAGACCACGCGGTCCGCAGGACCCCGAGACCCGCTCAGGGTTGAACGAATTGCATCTGCGTGCCGGCCAGTTCGATCACGTCGCCATCCTTCAGATGCACGGGCTCGGCGTGGATCGACATGCCATTGACCGTCGGCCTGACATTGCCCTCGACATGCGCGAAGACATAGCCGCCAGGACGCTTCGTGATCGATGCGACCTGGACGCCGGGCTTGCCGACGGTGGTGACCACCTTGGTCAGCACGACCTCGCGGCCGGCGGCCGCACCCGACAGCACCCGAATGGAGGCCTGCTGCACGGGCAGCGACGACAGGCCGCCAAAGCCGGAGGCGGGGAAGTGTCCCGGCATCGGGGCCGTGGGTCGCGTGGCGCCGCCGGGCGGCGTCTGGCCCGGCTTCAGGATCATCGTCTTCTCGTAGTCGGCGCTGTCCTCGACCAGGTACTTGATCTTGTACTTGCCGATCTCGATCGTGTCGTTGTACTGAAGCAGCTGCTTCTTGACCGCGCGGCCGTTGATGTACGTGCCGTTGGTGCTGTTCTGGTCCTCGATGTAGACATCCTGGCCGACCATCTGCAGCACGGCGTGTTCACCGCTGACGGCCAGGTTGTCGATCACGATGTCGTTGTAGGGGCGGCGTCCCAAGGTCGTCTTGTCCTTGGTGAGCTGAACCTCCTTGATGACGACTCCGTCCAGCGAAACGACGAGTTTGGGCATGAGCGACCTCAGTGTTCTTGGCTGCCGGGATCCTTTGTCCCCTGATCCTCAGCGCCGGAAGGGCCACCACGGCTGCCCCGGAACAGGGCAGGCCTGGGCGGCGACCAGTATCACGGCGATATTATCCCGTCCGCCTGCCTGATTGGCGGCGTCGACCAGGGCCTGTGCCGCTTTGCCGACGTCTTCGGCTTGTTCGCGCAACACCTCGGCGATGTGCGCATCGTCCAGCATGTCGGACAGGCCGTCCGAACACAGCAGGTACCAGTCGCCGGGATGGACCGCATGCGAGTGGGTTTCGAGCAGCACGATGTCCTCGACCCCCATCGCGCGGGTGACCAGATTCTTCTGGTGGCTGTGGGCGGCCTGCTCCGGGGAGATCAGCCCGGCATCGATCTGCTCCTGCAGCAGCGAGTGGTCCCGCGTGAGCTGCTGCAGCCGGTCATCGCGCCAGCGGTAGGCCCGCGAGTCGCCGATGTGCCCGACGAGCAGCCGACCACCGCGGAAGACGCCCATCACCAGCGTCGTGCCCATGCCGGCGTACTGCACATGCGCATGCGAGGCCTCGAAGATGGCCCGGTTGGCGTTGTCGACGCAGATGTCCATCGCACGGCGCACCTCGAGGTCGTCCGTGTCCGGGGGCATCTTCTGCAGCCACTGGCTCAGTTCGCGCTCGATGAACGAGGTGGCCATGCCGCTGGCGACCTCGCCGGCGTTGTAGCCGCCCATGCCGTCGGCCAGCACCATCAGGC
>JAUPTP010000379.1 GCA_030918015.1 Pseudomonadota bacterium | reverse complement strand
CACCATCACGTCGCCACGGCGCACCGGCTCGTTGTCGATGATCTTCTTGTTGATCACCGGCAGGCGCACGCCGTAGTGGAACTTGTTCACCAGGATCAGGTCGCCGATCTCCAGCGTCGGGATCATCGAGCCCGACGGGATCTTGAACGGCTCGAACAGGAAGGAGCGCAGCACGAACACCATCAGGATCACCGGGAACAGCCCGGCGGTCCAGTCCAGCCACCAGGGCTGGGCGAGGATCTTCTGGCGCGCGCTCTCGACCTGGCTGTCGACCTGCTCGATGCCCTGGCGGGCGAGCTGGGCGCGGCGCTCGCCGTCCTCGCGGGTCAGCGCCGCGGCCGCGGCCAGCCGGCGCGGCAGGAAGACGAAGCGCTCGGCCAGCCAGTAGGCCAGCGTCACGACGGTCAGCGTGAACAGCAGCAGCGAGAAGTTGCCGCTCCACTTGCCGAGGTACCAGCCGGCACCATAGAACGCGAGCAGGCCATAGAGAATGCCGGTGAGGGGTCCCATCGATCGTCCGGTCGGTTTGTCTTGTCTAGAGCGGGGCGGCAGGACTCAGTCGTCCACCTGCAGGATGGCCAGGAAGGCTTCCTGCGGCACCTCCACCGAGCCGATCTGCTTCATGCGCTTCTTGCCGGCCTTCTGCTTCTCGAGCAGCTTGCGCTTGCGGGTGATGTCGCCGCCATAGCATTTTGCCAGCACGTTCTTGCGCAGCGCCTTGACGTCCTCGCGGGCGATGATGTTGGCGCCGATCGAGGCCTGGATGGCCACGTCGTACATCTGGCGCGGGATGAGCGTGCGCATCTTGGCCGCCACCGCGCGGCCGCGGAACTGGCTCTGCGAGCGGTGCACGATCATCGCCAGCGGATCGACCCGGTCGCCGTTGATCATGATGTCGACCTTGACCACGTCGGCGGCGCGGTATTCCTTGAACTCGTAGTCCATCGAGGCGTAGCCGCGGCTGACGGATTTGAGCTTGTCGAAGAAGTCCAGCACGATCTCGGCCAGCGGCAGCTCGTAGGTGAGCATCACCTGCTTGCCGTGGTAGGCCATGTTCATCTGCACGCCGCGCTTCTGGTTGGCCAGCGTCATCACCGGGCCGACATAGTCCTGCGGCATGTACAGGTGGACCGTGACGATCGGCTCGCGGATCTCCTTGATGCGGCCGACCTCGGGCATCTTGCTGGGGTTCTCGACCTCCAGCACCGTGCCGTCGTTCAGCTCGACCTCGTAGACCACGCTCGGGGCGGTCGTGACCAGATCCTGGTCGAACTCGCGCTCCAGGCGCTCCTGCACGATCTCCATGTGCAGCAGGCCCAGGAAGCCGCAGCGGAAGCCGAAGCCCAGCGCCTGGCTGACCTCGGGCTCGAAGCGCAGCGAGCTGTCGTTGAGCTTGAGCTTTTCCAGCGCGTCGCGCAGCTGTTCGTACTCGCTCGATTCCGACGGGTAGAGGCCGGCGAAGACCTGCGGCTGGATCTCCTTGAAGCCGGGCAGGGCCTCGGTGGCGGGGCCGGCGTTGTTGGGCAGCTTCTTGTCCAGCGTCACCGTGTCGCCGACCTTGGCCGAGGCCAGCTCCTTGATGCCGCAGATCAGGAAGCCCACCTCGCCGGCGCGCAGGCTGTCGCGGTTCTCGCTCTTGGGGGTGAAGACGCCCAGGTGGTCGATCGGGTAGACCGTGTTGGTCGCCATCAGGCGGATGCGCTCGTTCTTGTGCAGCGCGCCGTCGACCACGCGCACCAGCATCACCACGCCGACGTAGTTGTCGAACCAGGCGTCGATGATCATCGCGCGCGGCGGGCCTTCGGGATCGCCCTTCGGCGGCGGCATGCGGGTGATGACGGCTTCGAGGATCTCGTCGATGCCCATGCCGGTCTTGGCCGAGCAGGGGATGCCGTCGGTCGCGTCGATGCCGATCACGTCCTCGATCTCGGCCTTGGCGTTGTCCGGATCGGCGCTGGGCAGGTCCATCTTGTTCAGGACCGGAACCACCTCGACGCCGAGGTCGAGCGCGGTGTAGCAGTTGGCCACCGTCTGGGCCTCGACGCCCTGGCTGGCGTCGACCACCAGCAGCGCGCCCTCGCAGGCCGACAGCGAGCGGCTGACCTCGTAGGAGAAGTCCACGTGCCCGGGCGTGTCGATCAGGTTCAGGTTGTAGGTCTTGCCGTCCTTGGCCTTGTACTGCAGCGCGGCGGTCTGCGCCTTGATGGTGATGCCGCGCTCGCGCTCGATGTCCATCGAGTCGAGCACCTGGGCCTCCATCTCGCGGTCGCTCAGGCCGCCGCAGCGGTGGATCAGCCGATCCGCCAGCGTGCTCTTGCCGTGGTCGATGTGGGCGATGATGGAGAAGTTTCTGATGTGATCCATGGCGTGCAAGTGCGCTTCGTCGACGCTGGCCGCAGGTGGCCGGGGACGGGTTGCGCGGCAGTCTTCGGCGCAACGAAAAAAGGCGCGTCGTCCGAGCGATGACGCGCCTTTCGGCAGGCATTCAAGGGGCAGGAAGCCCGGTCAGCCCTGGATTGTAGCGAAAAGCCCCGTCACCACGGACGCGGCCCTGCGCCCGGGGGGCGTTTGGTGCGGATCAGCGTGCCGGATTCGGCCGGATCACCACAAACTGGGCGGCGTCCCCGCGCCGCACCAGCACGCTGGCCGAGCGGGAGCGGTCAATCCGGCTGACCAGGGTGTCGAGCTGGCGTGCGTCCGTCACCTCGGTGTTGCCCAGCGCCAGGATCAGATCGCCTTCGCGCAGACCGGCGCGGGCGGCGGGGCCGTCCGCGGCCTCCACCCGCACGCCGCCCTTGAGGCGCAGCTCGCGGCGCTGCTCGGCGCTCAGGTCGCTCACCGTCAGGCCCAGCACGCTGGCGGCCGCGCCCGGGGTCGGCGCCTTCGGCTCGGCCGGACTGCTGCGCGCGGCCACCGGCTTGGCCTCCGGCTCGAGCTCGGCCACCGTCACGCCCAGGTCGCGGGTGGCGCCACGGCGCCAGACCTGCAGCGTCGACTTCGTGCCCGGCTTCGTGTTGCCGACCAGGCGCGGCAGGTCGTTCCACTTCTCGACCGCCTTGCCGTCGAAGCGGGTGACGATGTCGCCGGCCTCCAGGCCGGCCTTCTCGGCCGGGCTGCCGGGCTCGACCGAGCGCACCAGCGCGCCGGCGGCCTTGGCCAGGCCGAGCGACTCGGCCACGTCCTTGGTCACCTCGCCGATCTGCACGCCGATGCGCCCGCGCACCACCCGCCCGCCGGCCTTGAGCTGGTCGGCCACGCGGTTGGCCTCGTCGATCGGGATCGCGAACGAGATGCCCATGTAGCCGCCCGAGCGGCTGTAGATCTGCGAGTTGATGCCCACCACCTCGCCGCGCAGGTTGATCAAGGGGCCGCCCGAGTTGCCGGGGTTGATCGCGACGTCGGTCTGG
Source organism: Pseudomonadota bacterium (assembly GCA_030918015.1). Taxonomy (GTDB): domain Bacteria; phylum Pseudomonadota; class Gammaproteobacteria; order Burkholderiales; family Burkholderiaceae_C; genus Sphaerotilus. The sequence continues at coordinate 196 of JAUPTP010000379.1, read as the reverse complement.
ATGAAGGGCAGCATCTCGCCGGTGTCGCGCGCCTTGGCGCTGACGATGCCGGCGGTGACGGTGTTGTCGAGGTCGAAGGGCGAGCCGATCGCGATCACCCATTCGCCCACGCGCAGCCGGTTGACGTCGCCGAAGCGCACGGCCGGCAGGCCGCTGGCCTCGATCTTCAGCACGGCCACGTCGGTGCGCTTGTCCG
>JAUPTP010000378.1 GCA_030918015.1 Pseudomonadota bacterium | reverse complement strand
TGGCTACGCGGCGCCGACCGCTGCCCGGCCTGGCGGCGGCCGGGCTGGTGCTGGCCCTGGCGCTGGCGCCGGCCGGGCGCGGCCCCGACTTCACCCGCGCCAGCGGCACCCTGACGGTGGCGCTGCTGCAGGGCAATGTGCCGCAGGACGAGAAGTTCGACTTCAGCCGCCTGCCCGCCACGCTGGACTGGCATGTGCGCGCGCTCCTGGCCGCCACCGCCGATCTGGTGGTGGCGCCCGAGACGGCGATCCCGCTGCTGCCCGCCCAGCTGCCCGAGGGCCTGTGGGCGGGGCTGTCGGCGCACTTCGCCCGCAGCGCGACCTCCGCTCTGGTGGGCGTGCCGCTGGGCGACCTGGACGCGGGCTTCAGCAATTCGGTCGTCGGCTTCGGCCGGGGCCTCTCCGGCGCCGGGCTCTATCGCTACGACAAGCACCACCTGGTGCCTTTCGGCGAGTTCATCCCCTGGGGCTTTCGCTGGTTCGTCGACATGATGCGCATGCCGCTGGGCGACTTCTCGCGCGGGCCGCTGGCGCCGGCTTCCTTCGCGGTCGGCGCCGAGCGGGTGGCGCCCAACATCTGCTACGAGGATCTGTTCGGCGAGGAGCTCGCCACTCGCTTCGTCGACGCGGCGCAGGCCCCGACGGTGCTGGCCAACGTCAGCAACATCGGCTGGTTCGGCCAGACGGTGGCGGTCGACCAGCACCTGCAGATCTCGCGCATGCGCACGCTGGAGCTGCAGCGGCCGATGGTGCGCGCCACCAACACCGGCGCGACGGTGGCGATCGACCACCGCGGCCGCGTCACCCACCGGCTCGCGCCCCATGTGCGCGGCGTGCTGGAGGCGGCGGTGCAGGGGCGCGAGGGCACGACGCCGTTCGCCTGGTGGGCCGGGCGCCTCGGGCTGCTGCCGCTGTGGGCGCTGGGCCTGATCGGCGTGGCGGCGGCGGCGCTGCGGGGCCGCAAGACGGCCGCCTGACGGGGGCGGGCGGCGCCGGTCGGGTTCAGGCCGCGCCGCGCCAGCGCCGCGCCGCCGCCTCGACCACCTCGGACAGCGGCGCCTCGCCCTGCTGGCGGTTGCGCTGGTGCTGCCGGCGCAGCCAGGTCGCGTCGTTGCCCTCGCCCAGCGAGTCGCGGATCTCCTGGCAGGCCTCCCAGGACTTCAGGTCGACCGCATGCGCGTCGACCTTGGCCAGCGTGCGCACGATGTCGTCGCGCAGCCGCACCCGCGCCTTGGTCTGCGGGTCGACGATCTCGCCGGCCAGCCCGAAGCGGCAGGCCTGGAAGCGGTTGTAGGTGTAGACGAGGTAGTCGTCCTCGGCCGGCTCGAAGGGGCGCTCCTCGAGCAGGTGGCGGCAGATCGCCTGCAGGTAGCAGGCCAGCGCGGCGGCCTTCTCGACCGTCAGCGGCGTGTCGCACACGCGCAGCTCGATCGTGCCGTACTCGGGCTTGGGGCGGATGTCCCAGTAGAAGTCCTTCATCGACTTGACCACGCCGGTGCCGGCCATCTTGTCGAAGTAGGCGCCGAACTCCTCCCAGCTGCGCACGAAGGGCGCGCGCCCCGACAGCGGAAAGGCGAAGACCGAGTTCAGCCGCGCCGAGTCGAAGCCGGTGTCCTGGCCCTGCACGAAGGGCGAGGAGGCCGCCAGCGCGATGAAATGCGGCACATAGCGCGACAGCGCGTGCAGCAGCCACAGCGCGCGGTCGCCGTCGGCGCAGCCGACATGCACATGCTGGCCGAAGACGGTGAACTGCTTGGCCAGGTAGCCGTAGAGGTCGCTGAGGTAGTGGAAGCGCTCGCCGGGGTAGATCTGCTGCTCGCTCCAGTGCTGGTAGGCGTGCGTGCCGCCGCCGGCGATGGCGATGTTGAGCCGGCGCGAGGCGTGCACCAGCTGGTCGCGCATGTCGCGCAGCTCGGCCAGCAGCGGCGCGTGCTCGCGCTGGATCGAGCTGCCGATCTCGATCATCGAGCGCGCGATCTCGGGCTTGATGTCCCAGGCGCCGGTGTGGCGCGCGGTCTCGCGCAGCAGGTCCTCGGCCTGCGGCACCAGATCCTGGTCGTGGGTGGAGATGAGCTGGAGCTCGAGCTCGACGCCCAGCGTCAGCGGCTCTGAAGTGGCGAAGTCCTGCAGCGGCATGGCGGGTGGGGCTCCTGGTCGCGTCGTCGGTTCGGGAGGGAGGGCCGGGGGTCAGTCGGGGCGGGCATCGCTCTCGCGCGCGACCACCCGCAGGCCGAGCTGCAGCCACACCGGGCCGCTGAGCTGCAGCAGCGTCAGCGCGATCAGCAGCGCCTGCATCGGCGCGGCTTCCGGTGCGGGCAGGGCGGCCGGCCAGCCCAGCGTGGCGCTGGTCAGCAGCACCGTCAGCCCGGAGGCCGGCTGCAGCGCCAGCCCCAGCCCGAGCGCCTGCCGCCAGCCCAGGCCGCTCGGGCGCGCCAGCAGCAGCACCGTGCCGACCTTGGCCAGCAGCCGCGCGCCGATGATCGCCGCCACCAGCGGCCACAGCCCGAGCAGCCCGTCGAGCGTCGACAGCAGGCCCAGCGTGAGCAGCAGCAGCAGCGTCAGCGCCGCCCCGCCGCTGCCGAGCTGCGGCTCGACCTGCAGCCGGTGGCCCATGCGCGCGCGCGCCACCATCCCGGCCACCAGCAGCGACAGCAGCGGCGAGACGGTGAACTGCGCCGCCAGCATCGCCGCGATCACCACCAGCGCGAGCTGCAGCGTCGCCAGCCCGGTGCCGCGGATCTGCCGGCTCAGCCGCTCGAGCAGCAGCCCGGCGCAGGTGCCCAGCAGGCAGGCGCCGCACAGCGCATACAGCACGCCCGCGAGCACCGGCAGCCACTCGAAGCCGTCGGCGTCCAGCGTGACGGCGATCTGCCAGAGACTCAGCGCCAGCACCGCGCAGACGGTGTTGACGGCCGTCATCACCAGCAGCCGCTCGGTGACCTGGCCGCGCGGGCGCAGCTCACCCACCACCGCCATCACGATGACCGGCGAGCCCGCCATCGCCACCGCGCCGGCCAGGGCCGCGGCCGAGGGGCTCGCGCCCAGCGCGCCCAGGGCCAGCGCCACCGCCAGCCCGGCCAGCAGCGCCTCGGCCAGGCTCTTGACCGCCAGCCACGGGTTGTCGCGCAGCCAGCGCGGTCGGATGCGCGTGCCCAGCTCGAACACCAGCAGGCCCACGGCCAGGTCGAGCAGCGGCTTCCAGCGGTCCAGCTCGAGCGGGGTGACCAGGCTCAGCGCCAGCGGGCTGGCCAGCGCGCCCACCAGCATCGCGCCCAGCGCGCGCGGCAGTCCGGTGGCGCGGCGCACCGCCTCGCCCGCCAGCAGCGCGATGATCATCAGCACCGCCAGGCCCAGCACCGGGTCGGCGCCGCGCAGCGCCTCCAGGGGCCACAGCGCGATCTCGCGGCCCAGCTCGACCGCACCGGCCCGCGCGGGCTCGAGCGCGTGGAGGTCTTCGGTCGACGGCATCAGGCCGAGCAGGGTGTCGGACAGGGCGAGGCGGCTCAAGTCATGTCTCCCGAAGTGAGGGGAAGGCCGGCGGCTCGTGGGCCGTCATGCCCGCCAGAGCGTGAACGGGTTCACGGCGCATGGCGGCGAAGGTCG
>JAUPTP010000377.1 GCA_030918015.1 Pseudomonadota bacterium | reverse complement strand
CTTGTCCTCCACGTCCTGCAGCACCCGCTCGATGATGTCGCCGATCTGCTCCATGTTGATGGTGAACGAGACGATCTCGGTCCAGCGCTGGCTCTCGCGCTCGGACAGCGGCTGGCGCGAGATCTGGGTCAGGTAGAGCTTGATGGCGCTGTAGAGCGCGTCGACCACATCGTCCATCTCGCGCAGCCGCTCGGCCTCGCCGAGATCGTTGCCGCGGATGACCGGCACGATGCCGCGCAGCATCGTCTCGACCGCGTCGGCCTGGCGCAGCGCCTCGCGCGCGGCGCAGCTCAGCGCCAGCGACGGCGTGCCCAGCGCCAGCTGGTCGAGGTGACGCGGCGTGCGCTCGTCGACCTGCACCGGCGGGGCCATCAGCCGCTCGAGCGCGCGCGCCAGCGGCCCCACCAGCGGCACGAACAGCAGCGCCTGCGCTGCGTTGAACATCAGGTTGAACATGACGATCTGCTGCAGCACCTGCGGCACGATCTCCTGCAGCCAGACATGGAACAGGCCCATGAAGGGCGCCGCCAGCGCGCAGGCGGCCACCTTGAACACCAGCGTGCCCATCGGCAGGCGCCGGGTGGCCACGTCGGCCCGCATCACCGACAGCATCGCCACCAGCGCCCGCCCCAGGTTGGCCCCCAGCACCAGCCCCAGCGCGGTCGGCACCGGCACCAGCCCCTGCGCCGCCAGCGTCGCCACCAGCAGCACCACCGCCAGGCTGGAGTAGGACAGGATCGCCAGCACCGCGCCCACCGCCAGCTCGATGCCCAGGTCGTTGGGAATCGACACCAGCAGCGTGCGCACCAGCGGCGCCTCCACCAGCGGTCGGGTGCTCTCGACGATGAGCTGCAGCGCCAGCGTGATCAGCCCCAGGCCGATGCCGATCTGGCCGAGCTGGCCGGTGCTGCTCTTCTCGCGCGAGAGGTGCGCCACCACGCCGGCGAAGATCAGCAGCGGCGACAGCCACGACAGGTCGAAGGAGTAGACCAGCGCCATCACGCTGGTGCCCACGTCGGCGCCGAGCATCACCACCAGCGCCGGCGCGGTCGCCACCAGCCCCTTGCCGACGAAGGACGACACGATCAGCGAGGTGGCGGTGCTCGACTGCACGATGCAGGTCACCACCATCCCGGAGAGCATCGCCTTGGGCCAGGCGCCCATGCTGGCGGCCAGCATCCGGCGCAGGCTCGCGCCGAACAGGCGCAGCACGCCGGTGCGCACCAGCTGGGTGGCCCAGATCAGCAAGGCGATCGCGGCGAACAGGTTCAGCAGATGCAGCATGATCCCCTCCTCGGAGCGTCAGTCTCCGGCGCCCGCGGGAATGCGCCGATGACGTGCATTCGCACCAACTGTATACAGTCCGATGCACGGTTTTCGGGATCTTCCATCATCCCGAGCGTGAAATGCTGAAACAGACTGGCCTCCGTATTGCGTCTGTCACCGGACCGATCCGGTGCTTCTTTCTGAATCCATTCTTTCATCATGAGTCGTGCCAGCTCCCTGATGCCCAAGGCCCTGAAGGCCGACGACCCCGCACCGACCGAGGGCGACAGCGCCGATCCCGGCGCCACCATGACCCGGCGCATCGCCGAGGCGATCACCGCGGCGATCGTCGAGCGCCGGCTGATGCCCGGCACCAAGCTGGCCGAGCAGCCGATCGCCGACATCTTCAAGGTCTCGCGCACCATCGTGCGCCAGGCGCTGATGCAGCTCAGCCGCGACCGCCTGATCACCCTGGCGCCCGCGCGTGGGGCCTTCGTCGCCCGCCCCAGCGTCGAGGAGGCGCGCCAGGTCTTCGCGGTGCGCCAGATGCTCGAGACGGCGATGGTGCGCCAGCTCGCGCGCGACATCACCCCGGCGCAGGTCGAGGAGCTGCGCGCGCACCTGCGCGCGGAAGCCTCGGCGGTGCAGCGCACCGACGTGCCCGGACGCACCCGGCTGCTGGCGGACTTCCACATCATCCTGGCGCGCCAGCTCGGCAACGAGGTGCTGGCACAGCTGCTGGCGGACCTGCTCTCGCGCTCCTCGCTGATCTCGCTGATGTACCAGTCCTCGCATTCGGCCGAGCATTCGCAGGCAGGCCATGTGCAGATCGTCGACGCGCTGGCCTGCGGCGACGCCGACGAGGCGGTGCGGCTGATGGAGGCGCACATCGCCGAGGTCGAGAGCAATCTGCGCCTGCACCCGCGCGTGGCCGACCTCGCCGCGGCGCTGGCGCCGGCCGCCGGGCCCTGAGCCGGATCGGCCTCGGCGCAGGCAGCCGAGGCGCGCACGGATATTGCATGCCAGGCTCCCCGCAAACTGTATACACCTTGGAGCCCACGACGATGTCCGTTCACTCGCCGATCCGACGCACCGCGCTGGTGCTCGCTGCCGCCTCGACGCTGGGCCTGTTCGCCAGCCCGGCACGCAGCCAGGAAACCCCGGTCAAGTTCCAGCTCGACTGGCGCTTCGAGGGACCGGCCGCGCTGTTCCTCGCGCCGGTCGCCAAGGGCCACTTCAAGGCGGAGAAGCTCGATGTGGCGGTCGATGCCGGCAACGGCTCGGGCGGCACCGTCACCCGCGTGGCCTCGGGCACCTACGACATGGGCTTCGCCGACCTGGCCGCGCTGATGGAGTTCCACGCCAACAACCCCACCGCGCCAAACAAGCCGGTCGCGGTGATGATGGTCTACAACAACACGCCGGCGGCGGTGCTGGCGCTGAAGAAGTCGGGCATCCGCAAGCCGGCGGACCTCAACGGCAGGAAGCTGGGCGCACCGGTCTTCGACGCCGGCCGCAAGGCCTGGCCGATCTTCGCCAAGGCCAACGCGATCAGCGGCGTCACCTGGACCGCGATGGACCCGCCGCTGCGCGAGACCATGCTGGTGCGCGGCGACATCGACGCGATCACCGGCTTTTCCTTCACCTCGCTGCTGAATCTGGAGGCGCGCGGCGTCAAGACCGAGGACGTGGTCGTGCTGCCCTATCCCGCCTACGGCGTGAAGCTCTACGGCAACGCGATCATCGTCGGCGAGGCCTTCCTGAAGAAGAATCCGGAGGCGGTGAAGGCCTTCCTGCGCGCCTTCACCAAGGGCGTGAAGGACGTGATCGCCGACCCGAAGGCGGGCGTGGATCTGGTCAAGGCCCGCGACGGCATCATCAACGCCGACCTGGAGCTGCGCCGGCTGAAGCTGGCGCTCGACGCCTCGGTGCTGACGCCGGATGCCCGGGCCGAGGGCTTCGGTGCGGTCAGCGGCCCGCGCCTGAGCCTGATGGCCAGCCAGGTGGCCGACGCCTTCGCCACCAAGGAGCGCATCAACCCGGACGCGGTCTGGAACGGCACCTTCCTGCCGACGGCGGCCGAGCGCAACGTCTTCGCCCTCCCCCGGAAGTGATGCGATGAGCAGCGCCTTCGTCGATTTCCAGAACGTCTGGCTGGCCTACAACGACGAGCTGCTGGCCAGGCAGCAGTTCGCGGTCGAGGACATCAACCTGCAGGTCGGCGAGGGCGAGTTCATCGCCATCGTCGGGCCCTCGGGCTGCGGCAAGTCCACCTTCATGAAGCTGGCCACCGGCCTGAAGCGCCCGAGCCGCGGCACCGTCACCATCGGCGGCCAGGA
>JAUPTP010000376.1 GCA_030918015.1 Pseudomonadota bacterium | reverse complement strand
GCCGTTCAACTTCACCGCCATCGGCACCAACCTGACCTGTGCGCCGGCGCTGATGGGCAACGTGGTGCTGTGGAAGCCGTCGATGAAGTCGGCCTGGGCCAACCACCTCTTCTTCGAGGCGCTGGAGGAGGCCGGCCTGCCGCCGGGCGTCATCAACTTCGTGCCGGGCGAGGCGCGCATGGTGACCGATGCGGTCTACGGCTCGCGCGACTTCGCCGGCCTGCACTTCACCGGCTCGTCCGAGGTCTTCCGCTCGCTGTGGAAGCGGGCGGCCGCGGGCATCGACCAGTACCGCACCTTCCCGCGCATCGTCGGCGAGACCGGTGGCAAGGACTTCGTGCTGGTGCACCGTTCCGCCCATCCTGAGGAGGTGGCGGTGGCGCTGCTCAAGGGCGCCTTCGGCTACCAGGGCCAGAAGTGCAGCGCGGCCTCGCGCGCCTACGTGCCGGCCAGCCTGTGGCCGGCGGTGCGCGGCACGCTGTGCGATCTGCTGGCCGGCTGGCGCGTGGGCGACGTGGCGGATGCGGCCACCGACATGGGCGCCGTCATCGACGAGACCTCGTTCCGCAAGTTGGCCAGCCGCCTGGCGGCGGCCAAGGGCGACCCGGGCGTCAAGGTGATCAGCGGCGGCCGCTGCAGCGACGAGGTCGGCTACTTCGTCGATCCCACCGTGCTGCAGGTCGATGACCCGGGCCACGCGCTGATGAAGGAGGAGCTGTTCGGGCCCGTGCTGTCGGTCCACGTCTATGCCGATGCCGACTGGTCGGACCTGCTGCACGTCGTCGACAGCACCTCCGACTACGCGCTGACCGGCTCGATCTTCTGCACCGAGCGGGCCGCCCTGCTGCAGGCGCAGGACGTGCTGGTGCACGCGGCCGGCAACCTGTACGTCAACGACAAGCCCACCGGCGCCGTCGTCGGCCAGCAGCCCTTCGGTGGCGGCCGTGCCAGCGGCACCAACGACAAGGCGGCCTCGTGGATGAACCTGGTGCGCTGGACCTCGCCGCGGGTCGTCAAGGAGACCTACGCCCCGCCGCGCCAGCGCTGATGCCGGCGCACCGAGGGTGAGCGAGGGCGGACCAGCGGTCCGCCCTTGTCGTTTCAGGCGCGGCCGAAAGTGGCTGCGCCATCCGGATCAGCCCTGATCGACACGCCCCGGATCGGTGAGCGCGGACGCCTCGACTTGGGGATAGTCCCGTAGCCAAGTCCTTGATGCACCACATCGATTCCGGTGGATCAGCGCCGCTGAAGATGAGCATCAGTGCGGGTCCGTGACACCGGCGTGTCCGGGGCCGCGCCGTACGCTTGCCGGCATCCGTGGCCCTGGATGACCCGCATTCGCAGGGGCCCGCCTTCCACCCCTCTTGCATTCGGACGCCCGCGCATGCCCCCCATCGTTGCCTTTCGAGACGTGCAGAAGACCTACGACGGCGAGTCGCTGGTGGTCAAGAGCCTGAACCTCGACATCCGTGAGGGCGAGTTCCTGACCATGCTCGGCCCGTCGGGCTCGGGCAAGACCACCTGCCTGATGATGCTGGCCGGCTTCGAGACCGCCACCCACGGCCAGATCCTGCTCAAGGACCGCGAGATCAACCGCATCCCGCCCGAGCGCCGCAACATCGGCATGGTGTTCCAGAGTTATGCGTTGTTTCCGAACATGTCGGTGCGCGAGAACCTGGCCTTCCCGCTGAAGGTGCGCAAGGTGCCCAAGGCCGACATCGACGCCAAGGTGCGCCGCGCGCTGGCGATGGTCACGATGGAGAAGTTCGCCGACCGCATGCCGGGGCAGCTGTCCGGCGGCCAGCAGCAGCGCATCGCGGTGGCGCGGGCGCTGGTGTTCGAGCCCTCGCTGGTGCTGATGGACGAGCCGCTGGGCGCGCTCGACAAGCAGCTGCGCGAGCAGATGCAGTACGAGATCAAGCGCATCCATGCGCAGAGCGGCCTGACCATCGTCTACGTCACGCACGACCAGGATGAGGCGATGACGATGTCCGACCGCATCGCCGTCTTCAACAACGGGCGCATCCAGCAGCTGGCCGCGCCGTCCGATCTCTACGAGACGCCGGACAACGCCTTCGTCGGCCGCTTCATCGGCGAGTCCAACGCGCTGCAGGGCACGGTGCGCACCGTCTACGGCGCCTCCTGCGAGGTGGCGCTGGCCGACGGCACGGCGGTGCGCGCCGCGCTGGGCCCGCAGGTGCGCGGCGGCGCCGAGGTGACGGTGCTGATGCGCCCCGAGCGCATCCTGGTCGGCGCCCAGGCCGCGACCTGCGAGAACCGCTTCACCGCCCGCGTGGCCGACGTCATCTACTACGGCGACCACCTGCGCCTGGTGTGCAGCGTCTGCGGCCGCGAGGACTTCATCGTCAAGCTCGCCAACGACGGCGAGGGCCGGCGCATCCATGTCGGCGATGCGATCGAGCTGGGCTGGCGCGCCGAGGCCTGCCGCGCGCTGCACTGATGTCCGCCCCTTCCGCCGCCGCCCAGGAGCTGCCATGAACACCGCCCGTCAGGAGTTGACGATGCCCGTGCCGATGCTCGCCGTCGTGCCTTCCGATCCGGCCCGCGACGCGCCCCAGGACATCTCGCGCCTGAAGGCCAGCCTGCGGCGCGCCGAGCGCCTGGGCCAGCTGCGAGCCTGGCTGCTGATCCTGCCGCTGCTGGCCTTCCTGGCCTTCACCTTCATCGTGCCGATCGCCAACCTGCTGCTCAAGAGCGTGCGCGACACCGTGGTGCACGACGAGATGCCGGGGCTGTCGCAGGCGCTGCAGGCCTGGGATCCGGCGGTCGTGGCCCGGCCGCCCGAGGCGGTCTACGCAGCCTTTGCCGCCGACCTGCGCGCCCGCCAGGGCAGCGACAGCGTCAGCAAGGTGGCGATGCGCCTGAACTTCGAGGAGCCCGGCCTGCGCAGCCTGGTGCTGCGCACCGCGCGCGGCCTGGAGCGCACCGAGGGTGCCACCTGGCGCGAGCGCTTCGTGGCGCTCGACGCCCGCTGGGACCAGCCGCTGACCTGGGTGCGCATCAAGTACGCGGCCACGCCCTGGACGCTGGAGTACTACGTCAAGGCCTTCGACCTGACGCGCGATGCGCACGGCGCCGTGGTGGCCCTGCCCGAAACCGAACAGCTCTACCGCGGCGTGTTCGTGCGCACGGTGGGGCTGAGCCTGCTGGTGGCCGCGCTGTGCGTGCTGATCGGCTATCCGGTGGCCTGGTTCCTGGCCGCGCTGCCCACGCGCATCAGCAACGTGCTGATGATCCTGGTGCTGCTGCCGTTCTGGACCTCGTTCCTGGTGCGCTCGATCTCGTGGATGGTGATCCTGCAGAGCAACGGCATCCTCAACAGCCTGCTGAACACGCTGGGCCTGAGCAGCGTGGCGCTGATCTACCAGCGCGGCGGGGTGCTGATCGCCATGACGCACATCCTGATGCCCTACGCCATCCTGTCGATCTACAGCGTGATGAAGAACGTGCCGCCGATCTACATGCGGGCGGCGCGCTCGCTGGGGGCCGGGCCGGTGCGGGCCTTCTTCAGCGCCTACTTCCCGCACACGCTGCCGGGCGTGGCGGCCGGCGGCCTGCTGACCTTCATCCTGGCCGTGGGCTACTACATCACG
>JAUPTP010000375.1 GCA_030918015.1 Pseudomonadota bacterium | reverse complement strand
CGATGTCGCCATGACTGGCGAGATCACGCTGCGCGGCGAGGTCACCGAGATCGGCGGTCTGAAGGAGAAGCTGCTGGCGGCCCACCGCGGTGGCATCAAGACAGTGCTGATCCCGCAGGACAACGCCAAGGATCTTCAGGACATTCCCGAGAACGTCAAGAGCCAGCTCGAGATCATTCCGGTGAAGTGGTTCGACCGCGTGCTGGAAGTGGCTCTCGAGCGTCTGCCCGAGCCGCTGCCTGACGAGGAGATCAAGGCCGATGCGCCGAAGGCGGCCGAGCCCGCCGTGGGTGCTGTCATCGAGGCAGCGACCAAGCACTGAAAAAAAACGGCCAAAACGCTTGCGCGTCGAGAATAAGGTGGCATATACTTTCGTTCTCGACGCAGCGCAGACAACCAAATCAGCGCAGCAAGTGTCGGAAGCAAAGCGGGAATAGCTCAGTTGGTAGAGCGCAACCTTGCCAAGGTTGAGGTCGCGAGTTCGAGCCTCGTTTCCCGCTCCAGATCCTGATGTCGGTGGCGCGGTAGCAAAGCGGTTATGCAGCGGATTGCAAATCCGTCCAGGGCGGTTCGACTCCGCCCCGCGCCTCCAGAGTCGATGCGGGAATAGCTCAGTTGGTAGAGCGCAACCTTGCCAAGGTTGAGGTCGCGAGTTCGAGCCTCGTTTCCCGCTCCAGAACAGTCGTCTGGTGTCAGAAGGTGGAGAATTCAGGTTCTCGCTTCCGGCCCGGGTGGTGAAATTGGTAGACACTGCGGACTTAAAATCCGCCGCCTCGAAAGGGGCGTACGGGTTCGATTCCCGTCCCGGGCACCAGTTTCGAAAAGTCATTGCCAGTTATGCGGGAATAGCTCAGTTGGTAGAGCGCAACCTTGCCAAGGTTGAGGTCGCGAGTTCGAGCCTCGTTTCCCGCTCCATAAAAAAGGCCACCCTCACCGGTGGCCTTTTTCTTTGTCGGTCACTTTTCTGTCGTGTGTCGTCGACCGGGTTGTTCTGCTCGGGCGGCGGTGCCTATCATTGCGCATGTCTTCCCAGTTCCCCGGATACCCTTCATCGCTTGGTGCGCGTGGCGGCGATGACGAGGTGGCGCGCCTGCGCGTGCCGCCGCACTCGATCGAGGCCGAGCAGAGCGTGCTCGGCGGCTTGCTGCTCGACAACAGCGCCTCCGACCGGGCGGGAGATGTGCTGACTGAGTCCGACTTCTACCGCTACGAGCACCGTCTGATCTACACGGCCATCATGTCGTTGATCAGTGGCAGCCGGCCGGCCGATGTCATCACGGTCTTCGAGCAGCTCCAGAGCCTGGGCAAGGCGGAGGAGGTGGGCGGGCTGGCCTACCTGAATGCGCTGGCCAACAGCGTGCCGGGCGCGTCCAACCTGCGTCGCTATGCGGAGATCGTGCGCGAGCGCGCGATCCTGCGCCGCCTGGTCGAGACCAGCGACGAGATCGCCACGCGCGCGCTCAATCCGCAGGGTGCAGCCGTGTCGGCCATCCTTGACGAGGCCGAGGCCAAGATCTTCAAGATCGGCGAGGAAGGCTCGCGCAACAAGCAGGGCTTCCATTCGCTCGACAACCTGGTGGTGCAACTGATCGACCGGGTGCAGGAGCTGGCCGACAGCGGTGCCGGCGACGTGACCGGCGTGGCCAGCGGCTTCGTGGACCTGGACCGGATGACGGCGGGTCTGCAGGGCGGGGACCTGATCATCCTGGCGGCGCGCCCGTCCATGGGCAAGACGGCTTTCGCGCTCAACATCGCCGAGCACGTCGCGGTCAAGGAGCGCAAGCCGGTGGTCGTGTTCTCGATGGAAATGGGCGCGTCGCAGCTGGCGTTGCGGATGGTGGGTTCGCTCGGGCGCATCGACCAGCAGCACCTGCGCACCGGCAAACTCACCGACGACGAGTGGGGGCGGCTTTCGGAAGTGCTCGACCTGCTGCACGGCGTGAGCCTGTTCATCGACGAGACGCCCGCGCTCACGCCGGGCGAGGTGCGTGCACGCTCGCGCCGTCAGGCACGCCAGTTCGGCCAGCTCGGCCTGATCGTCATCGACTATCTGCAGCTGATGAGCGGCTCGGCCTCCAGCAGCGGCGAGAACCGCGCCACCGAGATCTCCGAGATCTCGCGCGGTCTGAAGGCCCTGGCCAAGGAGCTGCACTGCCCGGTGATCGCGCTCTCCCAGCTCAACCGCTCGGTCGAGACCCGCACCGACAAGCGGCCGATGATGAGCGACCTGCGCGAGTCGGGCGCCATCGAGCAGGACGCCGACGTCATCATGTTCATCTACCGCGACGAGTACTACAACAAGGACTCGAAGGAGCCCGGCGTGGCCGAGCTCATCATCGGCAAGCAGCGCAACGGCCCGGTCGGCACGGTCAAGCTGGCCTTCATGAAGCCGCTGACCAAGTTCGAGAACCTGGCGCCGGGCAGCTACGGCGACGAGTACTGATCGTGCCTGGCAAGGCCGCGTCTTCTGGTTTCCGAGCAGTGGGGGGACTGGCCGGGTAAACCCCGACGCGGGTATAATCCACAGGTTTGTCCGCCAACAACGCACCCAGCGCCATCGCGGCGTCAACCCCCCGGACCCGTCATGCGGTCTCGAGGACGATCTGGTTGACCGCCGAGCCACGATGCCGCGCTGGGCTTGCCCACATCGGAGTTCCCGTGCTGCCCGTCCTGCCTCCCGCCATTCTCGCCCTCGCAGACGGCACGGTCTTTCATGGCACCTCGATCGGCGCTGCCGGTCACACGCTTGGTGAAGTGGTGTTCAACACCTCGATCACCGGCTACCAGGAAATCCTCACTGACCCCAGCTACTGCCGGCAGATCGTGACCCTCACGTATCCGCACATCGGCAACTATGGTGTCAACGAGCAGGATGTCGAGGCCTCGAAAGTCCATGCCGCCGGTCTGATCATCAAGGATCTGCCTGTCCGCGCTTCCAATTTCCGCCAGACCCTGACGCTGACCGAATACCTGGTCCGCGAGGGCACGGTGGCCATCGCCGACATCGACACCCGTCGCCTGACGCGCGTTCTGCGCACGAAGGGTGCGCAGAACGGCTGCATCATGTCGTTCACGGCTGACACCGTCGTGACGCAGGCCATGATCGACGAGGCCGTCTCGCTGGCCCGCTCGGCGCCGAGCATGGCCGGCCAGGATCTGGCCCAGGTCGTGACCCGCGCCGCCACCGAGGTGTGGACCGAGACCGAGTGGCGCCTGACCACCGAGGCCGGCGGCCCCGGCTTCGGCGCGCAGACCGAGCCGCGCTTCCATGTCGTGGCCTATGACTTCGGCGTCAAGCGCAACATCCTGCGCATGCTGGCCGAGCGTGGCTGCAAGGTCACCGTGGTGCCGGCCAAGACCCCGGCGGCCGAGGCGCTGGCCCTGAACCCGGACGGCATCTTCCTGTCGAACGGCCCCGGCGACCCGGAGCCCTGCGACTACGCGATCGCCGCAGCGAAGGCGCTGATCGAGACCGGCATCCCGACCTTCGGTATCTGCCTGGGTCACCAGATCATGGCGCTGGCCTCGGGGGCGAAGACCTTCAAGATGAAGTTCGGCCACCACGGCGGCAACCACCCGGTCAAGGATCTGGACAACGGCCGCGTGTCGATCACCAGC
>JAUPTP010000374.1 GCA_030918015.1 Pseudomonadota bacterium | reverse complement strand
CCAGGTCGATCACGTCGACGAAGCGGGTCACGCGCACCAGGCCCAGGCTGCGCGCGGTCTGCTCGGTGGCGGTGCGCGCGGCCTGCACGTCCAGGCGCTGTGCCAGCGCGCGGGCCTCGATGTCGGTCTGCGCGAGCGGCTGCGCGGGCAGATCGGGCAGCCGCCCGGGCAGCGCGAGCCGGTCGGCGTCCTCGCCCCACAGGCCGAGTGCGCGCACCAGGCGCTCGCGTGCGGCGTCGCGGGCGCGCTCGCCGCGGGCCAGGTTCAGCAGCGCGTCGGCCTCGAAGGACTGCTCGCGCGCCAGCGTCAGGCGGTTGAAGTTGCCGGCCTGCGCCATGCGCCGCGCCAGCTCGGCGCCGGCCTCGGCGGCCTCGTGGACCTGGCGCAGGTAGGTGAGGCTTTCCTCGGCCGCGACCGCCTCGACCCAGGCGCGGCGCACGTCGGCGATGCGCCCGACGAGCGTGATCGTCGTCTGCACCTGCTGGCGCGCGAGCTGCTGCTCGGCCACCGTGCGCGCCAGCGGCATCAGCAGCAGCCGGCCCAGGCCGACATGCAGCCCGACCTCGCGCTCGATCTCGTCGCCGCTGGTGGTGCGGCTGTAGGACAGGCCCGGATTGGGCAGGCGCGTGGCCTGGGCGAGCTCGGCCTGCGTCAGCCCCAGGTCGGCGAGGTCGGCCTGCACGCCGCGGTGGTGGAGCAGCGCCAGCTCGACCGCGCCGTCCTGCGTCAGCGGCGCGGCCAGCAGCGCGTCGATGCGGTTGCGGGTGGCGGCGGAGGGCGCCTGCGGGTCGGGCCAGCGGGTCAGGTCGACGCCGGCGACCGTGCGCAGCCGCTCGCGCACTGGCGCGATCGCCGCATCCGGCGAGGAGGTGGCGCAGCCCGCCAGCGCGGCGGCGGCCAGCAGGGCCGGTGCGATCCGATGCGGGCGCTTCATCGCGTACCTCCGTCGGCGCCGGAGGCCACCGGCTCGGGCGCATGCGCTTCCCGCAGGTAGGTGCGCCAGCCGCCGACCGCGCGCACGCGCTCGTTGGCGGCGCGCCAGTCGCCGGGGGCGGTCTCGGGCGGAGCGGACGCGGCCCGCGCGGCCAGCGTCGAGCGGTGGACCAGCGCGCGGGGGGCGGTGCCGGGATCGGCAGGATCGGCGGCCGCGAAGACAGGCGGCCAGGCCGCGGCGCACGCGATCAGCGCGCCGACGGCGGTCAGGGGTCGGGACATGGACGGACTCTCGGGTCGGGCGGATGCAGGCATCCGGAGCCGGTCTGGACGTGCGAAGACACGTCTGCAGCCGGCGACATCGACGGGACGGAGAGCGTCAGCCGCGGGGCGGGCGGAACAGCGCCGTGGCCGGGACGTCCGGCGGGCCGGTCGGGGGGGCGGTGGCGGGTGGGGCGTGGGGCAGCTCGGGCAGCGCCAGCGCCGAGGTCGCGGCCGGCGCCAGGCCGGCGTGGCAGACCTCGCAGAGCGTGCAGCCCGCATGCAGGGCCGTGTCGACCTGTCGGTCCGTGGCCGGTGCGGGCTGCGGCGAGGCCGCCGCCTCGTGGCAGGCGTGGTGGACGCCGCTCTGCGCGAGCACGGGCGCCAGTTCCGCCACCGCCATCTGCGCCATCGCCCAGCCGCGCAGCGGCAGCAGCGCGATCGCCAGCCAGAGCAGCCAGCGCAGGACAGGGAGGGCGGGGCGGACCATGGCCGGCAGTATAGGCCGCCACCCTAGAATCCGGATCTTTCCGATCCTTCGTCCCGGAGCTTTCCGCATGAGCCACACGCCCGCCGACCAGGCCCAGATCCTCGCCCAGGCGCTGCCCTACATCCGCAAGTTCCATGGCAAGACCATGGTCATCAAGTACGGCGGCAACGCGATGACCGATCCGGCGCTGCAGAAGGCCTTCGCCGAAGACGTGGTGCTGCTCAAGCTGGTGGGCATCAACCCGATCGTCGTGCACGGCGGCGGCCCGCAGATCGACGCGGCGCTGACCAAGATCGGCAAGAAGGGCCAGTTCATCCAGGGCATGCGCGTGACCGATGCCGAGACGATGGATGTCGTCGAATGGGTGCTGGCCGGCGAGGTGCAGCAGGACATCGTCGGCCTGATCAACGCCGCCGGCGGCAAGGCGGTCGGCCTGACCGGCCGCGACGGCGCGATGATCCGCGCGCGCAAGCTCAAGCTGCTCGACCTCAACGATCCCAGCGTCGAGCACGACGTCGGCCAGGTCGGCGAGATCGAGTCGATCGACCCCAGCATCGTCAAGGCGCTGCAGGACGACCAGTTCATCCCGGTGGTCAGCCCGATCGGCTTCGGCCCCGACAACGAGAGCTACAACATCAACGCCGATCTGGTGGCGTCCAAGCTGGCCGAGATCCTCAAGGCCGAGAAGCTGATGATGCTGACCAACATCCGCGGCGTGCTCGACAAGCAGGGCGAGCTGCTGACCGAGCTGACCTCGCGCCGCATCGACGAGCTGGTCGAGGACGGCACGATCTCGGGCGGCATGCTGCCCAAGATCGCCGGCGCGATCGACGCGGCCAAGTGCGGCGTCAACGCGGTGCACATCATCGACGGGCGCGTGCCGCATGTGCTGCTGCTGGAGATCCTGACCGAGCAGGCCTTCGGCACGATGATCCGCTCGCACTGAGCCGGTCTGCCGCGATGAAGCGCGCCCCGGTCTGGCTCTTCGACCTCGACGACACGCTGCACGACGCCAGCCATGCGGCCTTCGGTCCGATCGCCGAGGCGATGACCGTCTACATCGAGCGCGAGCTGGCGCTGGCCCGCCCCGAGGCCGAGGTGCTGCGCCGCCACTACTGGGACCGCTACGGCGCGACGCTGCTGGGGCTGATGCGCCACCACGGCGTGCGCGCCGCGCATTTCCTGCACGACACGCACCGGCTGCCTGGCCTGGAGCACCGGCTGCGCGCCAGCGCGCACGACCTGGCGGCGCTCGAGCGCCTGCCGGGGCGGCGCTTCATCCTGACCAACGCGCCGCGCGCCTATGCCGAGCGGGTGCTGGCGGCGCTCGGCATGACGCGGCTCTTCCACGGCGTCATCCCGATCGAGCGCATGACGATGTTCGGCGACCTGCGCCCCAAGCCCGACGCGCGCATGCTGCGCCGCATCGCGGTGATGCTGAAGGTGCCGCCCTCGCGCTGCATCCTGGTCGAGGACACGCTGGCGCACCAGAAGTCGGCGCGTCGGGTGGGCATGAAGACGGTGTGGATGCAGCGCTGGATGCGCCGTGCCGCCCGGTCCGCGCCGGTGTCGGCCGGACTGCCGGCGCGCCCGCGCCGCTGCCGGCGGCCGCCTTATGTGTGTGCCAGAATCCGCAGCCTTCAGGCGCTGACCCGCTTCCCCGCCGGGTCGATGATTCACCGAGCTGCCCCTTGATGAGCGACTTCTCCACCCTGATCGCCCGCGCCGAGGCGCTGATGGCCCGCCTGGAGGCGGTGCTGCCGCAGCCGCTGGCCGCGCCCGACTGGTCCGCCTCGATCGCCTTTCGCTACCGACGGCGCCGCTCCGGGGCGGGCGTGGTCGAGCCGGTGCGCCAGGTCGCGCCGCTGCGTCTGGCCGATCTGCAGGAGGTCGACGGCCAGAAGGCGCGCCTGGTGCGCAACACCGCGCAGTTCGTCGCCG
>JAUPTP010000373.1 GCA_030918015.1 Pseudomonadota bacterium | reverse complement strand
GTTGAAGGGATTGAGACCTGGGATATCCTTTCTATCAACTCAGCGTTGCGTCTGACCGGCTTCCCTGATGTTGAAGGGATTGAGACGCTGCCTGGATCTGTGAGATGCGGTCATCGTCGAGTCTGACCGGCTTCCCTGATGTTGAAGGGATTGAGACGTACAGGTGTTCAGTCATGCTTACTCCTTGTTGGGTCTGACCGGCTTCCCTGATGTTGAAGGGATTCATGAAACCCGCCTCTCGGCAACGAGGGCGGGTTTTTCTTTGGGCGCGGGCGGGTTGGGCAACGTTGCCGGATCGGGGTTTCGGGGCGGGGGCGTGGGACAATTCATTCCCGACGACACAGAACCCTTCCAAGGAGGAATCCCGATGCGTTCCAAGAAGAAGACCTCGATGACCGCCACGCTGGTGCTGGGCGCCGCGCTCGCGCTGATGGCCGCGCAGCAGCCCGCCCGGGCCCAGGCGGCGGCCGCGCCGACCGTCACCGTGCCGGACCTGGACGGCAAGTGCTTCGGCGACATCGACCGCACGCTGCGCGCCGCCGGCCTGCGCCCGAAGGCGACCGACGTGCACGGCCCGGTCGACGCCGATGCCGCATCCATCGGCTGCGCCTACCGCCAGAGCCCCAAGGCCGGCACCCGCGTGCCCCGCGGCAGCACGGTGCGCTACCGCAGCTGGTTCGAGGCGAGCTGAGGCCGCCCGGCCCGTCCGCCGCACCGCACCGCACCGCGCGTTCCCGTACCCCTCGTTCATCCGACACGACCCCAACGATCCTTCAGGGAGGACCCCATGACCCTTCGTTCCACCCCCGCCCGCCGCGCCCCCGCGCTCGGCCTGCTGATGGCCGCCGCGCTGCTGACGCTGGGCAGCCCGCGTGCCTTCGCCCAGGACACGGCCACGATCACGACGCGCTTCGGCACGCTGCAGGTCGACGACACCAGCAACGAGCTGCAGTACCGCGGCCGCCCGTTCATGCCGCCGATCGCCGGCGACGGCCGCCTGAGCGCGCTGCGCACCTTCCAGGCCGCCGACCGCGACATCGTGCTGGTGCAGGACCTGGCCGGCACCGCCTGCCCGGCGCAGTTCACCTTCGTCACGCTGCGCCGCGAGGGCGTGACGCGCACGCCGACCTTCGGCTCCTGCAGCGACAGCGCGCAGATCCGCACCGGCAGCAACGGCACGATCACGGTGACGATGCCCGGCTTCGCCGGCCCGTCCGAGTCGTCCGCCGAACACCGCCGCGCCGCCAGCCGTCGCCATGTCTTCGTGCTGGCCGCCGACGGCACGCTGACCGAGAACGGCAAGCCGGTCCCGCTGCCGCGCTGACCTGAACCCTCATCCCCCGGAGCCGACGACCATGATCCTGCTGCCCCTCGATCCCCCGACCGCCCGCCCGAGCGGCCCCCCGCCGGCACCGGCCGAGGCCCAGGCGTGGCAGGACTGCGTCGTCACCCGCCACCCCGGCGCAGCCGAGTGGGTGCAGCGCCGCCTGAGCCGCGCGGTGCGGGTGGTCGATCACCTGCACCCGCACGAGATCCGCCCCGGCACCCGCTACCACGGCGTCTTCCCGCTGAACCTGGCGGCCGACATCTGCCGCGCCGGCGCCCAGTGCTGGGCCATCTCGGTGCAGCTGCCGCCGGCGCTGCGCGGCCACGAGCTCAGCGCCGAGCAGCTCGAGGCGCTCGATGCCCGGCTGGTGCGCTACCAGGTCGACGAGGTGGCCGGCGCGGATCTGCCGGGGCTGGTGTGAGACGCACCTCGCCCTTCCGTTCACAACACGATCTCGACAACAGAAAGATGCTTTCTTCTTCTCTTCCCGAACCGGTCCGTCATCTGATCGCCGCAGCCACGCCGGTGCTGCGCATTCATGGCGTCGGAGGTGTGGCCTGGACGCGCAACGTGGCCAAGGGCAGCCGCATCGGACCGTGGCGGCAGGGCCGTTTCGACGTGCTCGACGAGGCGGCCTGGACGCGGGGCGGCGCCTGCCTGTACCTGGTCACCGCCCAGGATGGCGGGCTGCGCTACGTGGGCATCTCGCGCAACGGCCTGAAGCACCGCTGGCGCACGTCGCCGGCGCGCTCGGTGGCGGACGGCACCCTGCTGCCCGAGCGGCAGCTCTTCCACAGCCAGTGCTGGAAGCATGTCGAGGCCGAGTTCGCCGCAGACGCCGGCGCCCGCTTCGAGGTGCGCTGTCTGGACGCTGCGGCGCTGGTGCAGGTGCTGCGCGGCCTGGACGATCCGATCCGCGCCCTGGCCACCCTGGCGGACGATGGCGAGACGGTGGTCATGGCGGTCGAGCGCTGGATCTGCAACCGCGCCAGCGCGAACCTGGCCCGCTGGAACGTG
Organism: Pseudomonadota bacterium; assembly: GCA_030918015.1. Lineage (GTDB taxonomy): Bacteria > Pseudomonadota > Gammaproteobacteria > Burkholderiales > Burkholderiaceae_C > Sphaerotilus. The sequence goes on along the minus strand of JAUPTP010000373.1, from coordinate 1,284 downwards.
GCCATGACGGCGCGGCGCGCGGCCTGATGCCCCCCCGCACCGCCGCGAGCGCGGTGCAGAATGGCGCACGATGAGCACGACGACCTCTCACTCCCTCGATGCCCTGGCGCGACGCCGGGTTCTGGTCTGCGTGTCGGGCATGTCGCCGGCCATCGTCACCGAGACGCTGTACGCGCTGGTGAAGGAGCACGACTTCGTGCCGGACGAGGTGCATGTGATCACGACGCTGGAGGGGCGAGCCAGGATCCAGACCGCGCTGCTGGATGCCGAGACCGGCCACTTCCCCGCCTTCCTGCGCGATCACCTGCCGTCGGGCCGCAGCATCCGCTTCGACGACAGCACCATTCACCTGATCGGCCAGGACGAGCACGGCCAGGGCACGGCGCTGGCCGACATCCAGGACGGCGACGACAACCGCCAGGCGGCCCACACCATCTACCGGGTGCTGCGCCAGCTCAAGACCGAACGGCCGACGCAGCTGCACGCCTCGGTGGCCGGCGGGCGCAAGAGCATGAGCTTCTACATGGGCCAGGCCTTCTCGCTGGTGGCCGAGCCGGGCGACCGGCTCTCGCATGTGCTGGTGAACGAGCCGTTCGAGGGGGTGTCGGACTTCTTCTACCCGCCGCCGCAGCCGCGCCTGTTCACCACGCGCACCGGCCAGACGGTCTCCTCGGCCGATGTGCGGGTGCAGCTCGCCGACCTGAGCGTGATCAAGCTGGCCCGGATGCTGGGCGAGTTGCCGGCGCGGGCGCAGCAGGATTTCGACTTCGCGATGCGCCTGGCGCAGGCCACGCTGGAGCCCCCGCCGGTGCGGCTGGACTTCGAGACCGGACGGGTCGAGATGCTGGGCTGCACAGTCGAGATGGCGCCGCAGGAGTTCATGGTGCTGGGCCTGTATGCGCTGGCTCGGCAGCACGAGGCGTTGCGTCCCGCCGGAGCTGCCCTGCGGGCCGAGGACCTGGATGAACGCCTGCTGTCGGACCTCAACGACGGCCGCCCTGTGCTCGGACGCGACAACTTCAAGCCGGTGCACTCGAAGATCGTCAAGCGGCTGCGTGCCGAGGTGGGTCCGGCGGCCGACTGGCTGACGATCGAATCGGTGCGCGAGCGCCCCGCCGGCGTCAAGCACAGCCCTTGCGAACTGCGCCTGCCCGCGTACTGCCTGACGCTGGAGGGTGAGGCCGACTGGTGGCACTTGCTCCAGCCTGCCCTGGGCGGCTGAGCCTGCAGCTACAATGCGCCCTGCCGGTTCAGACCAGCCTGTGGACGAGCCCCATGCCGAGA
>JAUPTP010000372.1 GCA_030918015.1 Pseudomonadota bacterium | reverse complement strand
GCGAGGTCGTGCTGGTGTCCAAGGACATCAACATGCGCATCAAGGCCCGCGCGCTGGGCCTGGCCGCCGAGGACTACCTCAACGACAAGACGCTGGAAGACGCCGACCTGCTCTACACCGGCGTGCTGCAGCTGCCGGGCGACTTCTGGGAGCGTCACGGCAAGACGATGGAGAGCTGGCAGCAGTCCGGCTCGACCTTCTACCGGATCAGCGGGCCGCTGGTGCCCTCGCTGATGATCAACCAGTTCGTCTATCTGGAGAGCCCGGGCAACGCGCCGCTCTATGCGCGCGTCACCGAGATCACCGGCAAGAGCGCCGTCATCCGCACGCTCAAGGACTACACCCACGCCAAGAACGCCGTCTGGGGCGTGACCGCACGCAATCGCGAGCAGAACTTCGCGATGAATCTGCTGATGGATCCGGACTGCGACTTCATCACGCTGACCGGCACCGCCGGCACCGGCAAGACGCTGATGACGCTGGCCTCGGCGCTCAGCCAGGTGCTCGACGAGCGCCGCTACACCGAGATCATCGTCACCCGCGTGACGGTGCCGGTGGGCGAGGACATCGGCTTCCTGCCCGGCAACGAGGAGGAGAAGATGAGCCCGTGGATGGGCGCGCTCGACGACAACCTGGAAGTCCTGGCGCGCGGCGACACCAGCGCCGGCGAATGGGGCCGGGCCGCGACCAACGATCTCGTGCGCAGCAAGATCAAGATCAAGAGCCTGAACTTCATGCGCGGGCGCACCTTCCTGAACAAGATCGTCATCATCGACGAGGCGCAGAACCTGACGCCGAAGCAGATGAAGACGCTGATCACCCGCGCCGGCCCCGGCACCAAGATCATCTGCCTGGGCAACCTGGCGCAGATCGACACGCCCTACCTCACCGAGGGCTCGTCCGGCCTGACCTTCGCGGTCGACCGCTTCAAGGGCTGGCCGCACGCGGGCCACATCACGCTGGCACGCGGCGAGCGCTCTCGCCTGGCGGATTTCGCCTCCGAAGTGCTCTGAATTCCTGCCCGGCGACGCGCCCGGCGCGCCGCCTGCCATCCCGAGGGAGGTGCCACACGCACCTCCCTTTTTTCATGCCGCCACCGATGTGCAACACCGGCGCCACGCCCCGCGTGCGCTGGGTCACGCGAGGGGCGCGGCAATCCATTTTCGATTGAAAGAAAAATGGAATTGCCCTCAATTACAAAAGAAATCTGTTTAAGATCAGCCGCAATCGACACCGCCATATCCAAAACAGCAACAAGGCGTGATCTGTCCCGGGGAGGCACTGCAGGTCAGTGGCCGGGCACAGAGGGCGCCCTTGCCCAGCCCTACCCCTGCGATGCCTTTCGGTCCTGACGATCCGTCGGCCGCGTCCGCGCACCTCGCGCTGACTGCGGGGCAGCCCGACAAAGCGGCTGCGCTGGCCCATGAGATGCTGGCCAGCGCCAAGCGAAGTGGCCGGCTGCCGCAGCAGGCCCGTGCCTTTCTGCTGCTGGCCTGGACCGAACTGCACCAGGAGCGCATCGCGGCCGACGTGGCCCTGTCTCACGCGCGCCAGGCCGCCCACCTCTTCCATCTGATCGGAGATGTCAGCCAGGAGTCGGCCGCGCTGGCGCTGGTGGCGCAGCTGCTGACTCAGCTCGGCTGCATCGAGGAGAGCATCGAGAACGCGACGCTGGCCGTCCAGCTGGCCGAGAGCCAGCCCGCGGGCCGGCACACCGCCATCGCCTACCACCATCTCGGCGTGGCCACGCTCGGGCGCGACAGCCAGTACGCCCGGCGCGCGCTGCTGCGCAGCGTCGAGCTGGCCCGGCAGCACCTGGGCGGCGAGACGGCCACCGCCCAGCCGCGCCTGCAGCTGCTGCTGAGCGAGCTGCACCGGCTCGAGCTGTGTCGCCAGTCCAGCCAGCCGGCGCAGATCGACCCGCTGGCGCTCGAGACGCTGGCGCGGCTGCGGGGACTGCAGTGCGCCGATCCGGCCCCACCCGCGCTGCTGCCCCAGCCGGGAGGATCGATGCTGCAGGACATGCTGCCGCTGATCGAGACCGGCCTGGGCGCGTTTCTGCCGCCCACGCCCCTGCCGCCGACCCTGAACACGCTGCAGGACCGCTCGGCCACGCCGCTCGACCGCATCCAGCCGCCCGCGCTGCGGGGGCTGGCAGCCTGGATGTTCGCGCGCCGGGCGCTGGAGCGCGATGACGTCGAGCGGGCCGGCCAGTGCATCGCCGACCTCCTGGACTGCCCGCAGGCGCGCCCCGAGCCGCGCCTGCTGCAGACCGCCCACCACCTGCGCATCGAGCTGCTCGAGCGCCAGGGGCGCCACGCCGAGGCGCTGGCCGCCTTCCGCCGCCTGCGCTCCGAGCAGCTGCAGCAGGACCGCGAGAACATGGCCTCGCGCGAGCGCAACGCCGCGCTGCGCCTGGCCTGGCGGCGCCAGTCGCGCGCGCTGGCGGAGCTGCGCCACAGCTCGCGGCAGTTCGAGCGGCTCTCGCTGGAAGATCCGCTGACCGGCCTGGCCAACCGGCGCCAGGTCGAGCGCATCACCGATGACCTGCTGCAGCGCCTGCACGACGAGCGCGAACCCGCCTCGCCGTGGTGCCTGGTGATGATCGACATCGACCGCTTCAAGCAGATCAACGACTGCCACACCCATGTCGTCGGCGACGAGGTGCTGCGGGCGGTGGCGCAGCTGCTGCGGCATGTGCTGCGCCGCAACGACCTGGCCGCTCGCCTGGCCGGCGACGAGTTCGTGCTGATCCTGCCCTGCACCGGCGCACCGGTGGCCCGGCAGGTGATCGAGCGACTGCGCGGCGAGATCGCCCGCCACGACTGGTCGGCGCTGTCGCCCGGCCTGGCGGTGACCGCCAGCCTGGGCCTGGCGGAAGCCCGTCCCGACGACACCCTGGCCACGCTGATGCAGCGCAGCGATCTCGAGATGTACACCGACAAGGCCCACCGGGCGGAGCGCACCCCGCCCGCGCGAGCCGAGACATAGCCCAGCACCGCCAGCCCGCGGCCACGCCCAGCACTTACGGGCAGAAACGACAAGAGGCCCCGAAGGGCCTCCTGTGGGGTTCATCTCGCCAGAGCGTCAGACGTCCTCGCCGCCGGTCAGCAGCGGCAGCGCGCCGCCGGCCGAGCCGCCCAGCAGGCCGGCCTTGCCGTACAGGCCCAGCTTGGCGCGGGTGTCGCTGATGTCGAGGTTGCGCATGGTCAGCTGGCCGATGCGGTCCAGCGGGGTGAACGCGGCGTCCTCCACCTTCTCCATCGACAGGCGCTCCGGCGCGTAGGTCAGGTTCGGGCTGTCGGTGTTCATGATGGTGTAGTCGTTGCCGCGGCGCAGCTCCAGCGTCACCTCGCCGGTGATCGCGCTGGCGACCCAGCGCTGCGCGGTCTCGCGCAGCATCATGGCCTGGCTGTCGAACCAGCGGCCGTGGTAGAGCAGCTTGCCCAGCACGCGGCCGTTGGCGCGGTACTGCGCCAGCGTGTCCTCGTTGTGGATGCCGGTGGCCAGGCGCTCGTAGCAGATGTGCAGCAGCGCCATGCCCGGGGCTTCGTAGATGCCGCGGCTCTTGGCCTCGATGATGCGGTTCTCGATCTGGTCGCACATGCCCAGGCCGTGGCGGCCGCCGAT
>JAUPTP010000371.1 GCA_030918015.1 Pseudomonadota bacterium | reverse complement strand
GGGGGTCGCCAGGGGGGGTGCGGTTCCTCGGGCGGCTCGGCCGGCGCCGTCACGGGGGCGGGCGCCGCCTCGCGCGCGCCCGCGATGTGAAGCTCGAGGCGCACGGGCTGGCCGGCCAGCTCGCTCAGGGTCCGCTCGATGCGGGCGCCGAACTGCGAACGGATCCAGTCCATCTTGAACCGGTTGGGCGCGCACAGGTCCACGCGGACCGCCGCGCCGTCCACGGACACCTCGGCCGGGGGAAGCGGGCGGATCCAGGTGTTGAACTGCTGCTGTGGCAGTTCGGCGGCGAGGCGTTCAAGGCCTCTTTCCCACAGGTCCGATTGCATGTGCTGAAAATTGTGGACAACTTCGAGCGAAGGGGCGCGATTGTATCGACATCGAGGGTGCCCGGGTAAGGTTATCCACAGATTCGCATCCAGGGTCAATCCCCCGCGACCCGCCGACGAGAAGGGGTGGTCGTTGACTCTTTGCGCGTGGGCGTGCTGTAATCGAGGGTTTCCCGAATCAGGGCGCCTTCGGGGTGCTCACACGTCAAGGCAAGAGGATTCATCATGAAGCGCACCTACCAACCGTCGAAGATCCGCCGTGCACGCACCCACGGCTTCCTGGTCCGCATGAAGACCCGTGGCGGCCGTGCCGTGCTGAATGCACGCCGCGCCAAGGGCCGCAAGCGTCTGGCCGTCTGATTCCAGGGACTTCGGTTCCCTTCCGGGCGTGAGCGATTCCCGCGAGTCGCGTCAGTTCGATCGACTCAGCGGTCCCTCGCGCTTCGAGGCCGTGATGGCGGTGCGCCCTTGTGCGCGCACCGCTCATTTCATGGTCCACCACCTTTCCCCGTGTTCTTCCGCGCCATCAGACGCCTCTGTTGAAGAGGCCGCTGGGGTTGTGGACAAGTCTGTGGATAAATCTGTGGACGAATCTGTGGATAAGGTTGTGGAAAAGCGCAGCGGACCGCCAGTTCTCCGACTGGGGCTGGTCGTGCCGAAGCGGCATGCGCGACGTGCGGTGACCCGCACGCTCGTCAAGAACCAGCTGCGCGACGCGATGCGACGCCATCTGCCGCACCTCGCCGCCGGCGACTGGGTGCTGCGCCTGCGTGCGCCGATCGATCGCAGCCGTTTCCCGAGTGCGCGCTCCGACGCGCTGGCCATCGAGCTGCGCGGCGAGATCGACCGTCTTCTGGCGGATGCCGTGCGCCGCACGGCCCGGCGGCTCGCCGAGCCGGCATCTTCCTCGTCCTGAACTGCCCTCCGTGGCTGCGCCGCCCGTGTCCGATCCCGATTCGTCGCTGCGGACCCGCCGGGTGCGCTGGCCGGCAGCGGCCCTGATCGGGCTGATCCGGGCCTATCGGCTCCTTCTGAGTCCCTGGCTGGGGTCGGCCTGCCGTTTCGAGCCGACCTGTTCGGTCTACGGGCTGGGGGCGATCGAGCGTCATGGCGCCCGTCGGGGCGGTTTCCTGACCTTGCGCCGGCTGCTGCGCTGCCATCCCGGATGCGCGGGCGGGCATGATCCGGTCCCTGAATGCAGTCCGCAGGCATCGCGGCTGTTCACCTCTCTCCTGGAGCGCCCCGATTCCGCGGTGCCGCATGAGGCCGATCCTGTCGGCCATCTGCGCGCTCGCGGGCGTTCGCTCGCCAATCGAAAGACCTCTGTATGACCGACACGCGGCGTGCCCTGCTCTGGGGCGTCTTTTCCGTCTCGCTCGTGATGCTGTGGGATGGCTGGAACAAGCACACCGGCCAGCCGTCGATGTTCGCGCCTCAGGTGGCCGCTTCGGCCGCCGGCGGTGCGCCGGGCGGGCCGGGTGCCGCACCCGTCCAGCCGGCCGGGGTGGCTCCGCTGCCGGGCGTGGCCGCCGGTGGTGTGCCTTCGGCCACGATCGATGTCAGCACCGACCTGCTCCGCGCGACCCTGGACACGCGCGGTGCCAGCCTGGTGGGCCTGACGCTGCCGCGCTACCACGACGAGCATGACGCCAGCCAGCCGGTCGTGCTGTTCGACCGCTCGGCCCAGCGCGTCTACCAGGCCGATTCCGGCCTGATCCCGCGCCAGGCCGGTCAGGCCGCGCTGCCCAACCACACCACGCCGATGACGCTGGTGCCGGGGCCGCTGAAGCTGGCCGACGGCCAGAGCGAGCTGGCGGTCAGCTTCGAGTCGCCGGACCAGGGCGGCGTGAAGCTGCGCAAGACCTATGTCTTCAAGCGCGGCGACTACGCCATCCGCGTGCGCCATGAGGTCATCAACACCTCGGCCGCGCCGGTGGCGCCGCAGCTCTACCTGCAGCTGTCGCGCGACGGCACCGTGCCCTCGACTTCCATGTTCATGGGGCCGACGGCCTTCACCGGTCCGGCCCTGTACACGGAGAATGCCAAGTTCCAGAAGCTCGACTTCGAGAAGATCGAGTCGGGCAAGGTCGAGTACGAGAAGGCCGCCGACAACGGCTGGGTCGCGATGGTCCAGCACCACTTCGTCGGGGCCTGGGTGTTCAACGACAAGCTGGCGCGCACCTTCCAGGCCAAGAAGGAGGCGAGCAACCTCTATTCGGTGGCGATGACGCTGCCGGTCGACGCGATCGCGCCGGGCACCTCGAAGACCGTCGAGACGACGCTCTACGCCGGCCCGCAGGAAGAGAAGAAGCTCGAGGCGCTGGCGCCCGGGCTGGAACTGGTCAAGGACTATGGCTGGGTCACGATGCTGGCCAAGCCGCTGTTCTGGCTGCTCGACAGGCTGCATGGCCTGCTGGGCAACTGGGGCTGGTCGATCGTCGCGCTGGTGGTGCTGCTGAAGATCGCCTTCTACTGGCTCAATGCCAGTGCCTATCGCTCGATGGGCAAGATGAAGGCGGTCAATCCGAAGATCCAGGAGCTGCGCGAGCGGCTCAAGGACGATCCGCAGAAGATGCAGCAGGAGATGATGCGCATCTACCGCGAGGAGAAGGTCAATCCGCTGGGCGGCTGCCTGCCGATCTTCATCCAGATGCCCTTCTTCATTGCGCTGTACTCGGTGCTGCTGGCGTCGGTCGAGATGCGCGGCGCGCCGTGGATCGGCTGGATCCATGATCTGAGCGTGCAGGACCCCTACTACATCCTGCCGGCGCTGATGACCGCCACGACGCTGCTGCAGACCTGGCTGAACCCGACGCCGCCGGACCCGACCCAGGCCAAGATGATGTGGATCATGCCGCTGCTGTTCAGCGTGATGTTCCTGTTCTTCCCGGCCGGTCTGGTGCTGTACTGGTTCGTCAACAACCTGCTGTCGATCGCGCAGCAGTGGCTGATCAACCGCCAGCTGGGCCTGAACCGCTGACCTGCCGCCGAGGCGGCGCCGATCGCAGGAAACCTGCGGGCAAGGGTGGTGAAGACGGTGGAAACTGCCGTTTTTGCGACCCTTGTTGCTTTGTGCAATTCCGCCGCGACAATCGGCACGTCCTTTGCCCGTGGTTGCGATTGCTGTCTTGAGCCGGTCACACGAGATCGGCATCATTCTTTCTGCGGGGCGTGACTCCGGGATTGTGGTGGCAGGCTTGAACGCCAGCGAAGACGGGCCGGGAGGCTCGCCCCCACAGGCCCGGCTCCGGGGGCCCATGGCGATGAGCCAGCCTCCCTCCGCGCGAACACCCTGACGCCCTGTCGGCC
>JAUPTP010000370.1 GCA_030918015.1 Pseudomonadota bacterium | reverse complement strand
CGGCCAGCAGCAGCGCATCGCGCTGGCGCGTGCGCTGGCGCCCGGGCCGCGCCTGCTGCTGATGGACGAGCCGTTCTCCAGCCTGGATGTCGACCTGCGCGAGCGCCTGGCCCAGGAGGTGCGCGCTATCCTCAAGCGCACCGACACCACGGCGCTGTTCGTCACCCACGACCAGATGGAGGCCTTCGCGGTGGCCGACGTGGTGGGCGTGATGCAGGACGGCGAGCTCCAGCAGTGGGATGAGCCGTATGTGCTCTACCACCGGCCGGCCACCCGCTTCGTGGCGACCTTCGTGGGGCACGGGGTGTTCACGCCGGCGAGGGTCGTGGCCGGGCCCGAGGGCGCGCGGGTGCGCAGCGCGCTGGGCGAGTGGGCCGATGCGCTGGAGTGTCCGCTGCCCGGCATCGGGGGCGAATGCGACATGCTGCTGCGCGCCGACGACATCGTCCACGATGACGCCAGCGCGGTGAAGGCCCGCATCCGGGCCAAGGCCTTCCGGGGATCGGAATTCCTCTACACGCTCGAGCTGGCCTCGGGCGAGCTGGTGATGGCCCATGTGCCGTCGCACCACGACCATGCGATCGGCGAGTGGATCGGCATCCGCGCGGAGCTCGACCATGTCGTGACCTTCCCGAAAGACTTGAATAGCGTGCGGCCGGCCTGATCTCGTCCGCTCGTCGAGGGCGTCGGGTGCGCCCTATACTGGCTGCACGATTTTGAGGCGCACGGGATCGGGCCCGATCCGCCGCGCAACGCGAAAGGTGACCGAGATGGGAAGCAAGTTGAAGGTGGCCGGCTGGCTGGCCGTCGGGGCGGTGGCCGGCGCCTTGACCACGATGCAGCTGCAGGCGACCGCGCGCAGCGCGATGTCGCCGCTGCCGCTGGAGGACATGCAGCAGCTCGCTGCGGTCTTCGATCTGGTCAAGCGCTCCTATGTCGAGCCGGTCGACGAGAAGAAGCTGATCCGCGACGCGATCGGCGGCATGGTCTCCGGGCTGGACCCGCATTCGGCCTATTTTGAGGGCCAGGCTTTCAAGGAATTCCGCGAGGGCATCAGCGGCAAGTTCACCGGCGTGGGCATCCAGATCGAGATGGATGACGGCCTGGTCAAGGTGGTCTCGCCGATCGAGGGCTCGCCGGCCTTCCGCGCCGGCCTGCAGACCGGCGATCTGATCACCCGCATCGACGACACGATGGTCAAGGGCCTGAACATGGACCAGGCCATCAAGCGCATGCGCGGCCCCAGCGGCACCAAGGTCGTGCTGACCGTGTTCCGCAAGGCCGACAACCGCACCTTCCCGGTGACGATCGTGCGCGAGGAGATCAAGACCAAGAGCGTGCGCTCGAAGGTGGTCGAGCCCGGCTATGCCTGGATCCGCATCAACCAGTTCCAGGAGCCGACGCTGCGCGACTTCTCCGAGCAGCTGCGCGAGATCTACCAGAAGGAGCCGCAGCTCAAGGGCCTGGTGCTCGACCTGCGCAACGACCCCGGCGGCCTGCTCGACACCGCGGTCGGCGTCTCGGCGGCCTTCCTGCCCAAGGACGTGGTGGTGGTCTCGACCAACGGCCAGATCCCGGAGTCGCGCAGCGTGCTCAAGGCCGCGCCGATGTTCTACTCGCGCGACGGCGGCGACCTGCTCGCCAGCCTGCCCGCCGCGCTGAAGACGGTGCCGATGGTGGTGCTGGTCAACGAGGGCTCGGCCTCGGCCAGCGAGATCGTCGCCGGTGCCCTCAAGGACCACAAGCGCGCGGTCATCATGGGCTCGCAGACCTTCGGCAAGGGCTCGGTGCAGAGCGAGATCGCGCGTCTGCCCATGCCCAACACCTCGCTGAAGATCACCACCGCGCGCTACTACACCCCGTCGGGCCAGTCGATCCAGGCCAAGGGCATCGTGCCCGACGTGCTGGTCGACGACACCGCCGAGGGCAGCCCGTTCGCGGCGCTGCGCATGCGCGAGGCCGATCTCGACAAGCACCTCGGCGACGGCACCGGCGCGGCCGAGAAGAAGGACGCCGCCCGCGAGAAGGCCCGCGAGGAGGCGCTGAAGAAGCTCGAGGAGGCCTCGGCCAAGGCCGCCAAGGACAAGCCCAAGCTGCCCGAGTACGGCGCCAGCGACGACTTCCAGCTGCAGCAGGCGCTCAACCGCCTGAAGGGCCGCCCGGTCATCGCGTCGAAGACGCAGACCGAGCGCAAGCTCGACGAGCCCAAGAGCAACTGAGGCGGGCCGCGCGATGGACGACGATCAGCTGCTGCGCTACAGCCGCCACATCCTGCTCGACGAGATCGGCGTCGAGGGCCAGCGGCGCCTGCTCGACGGCCATGCGCTGGTGATCGGCGCCGGCGGCCTGGGCTCGCCGGCGCTGCTCTACCTGGCCAGCGCCGGGGTGGGCACGATCACGGTGGTCGACCATGACACGGTCGACCGCACCAACCTGCAGCGCCAGATCGCGCACACCGAGGCCCGTGTCGGCCACCCCAAGGTCGAGTCGGCGGCGGCCGCGATCGCGCAGATCAACCCGGGCGTGGTGCTGCGCACCGTCGCGCAGCGTGCGGACGCCGCCCTGCTGGCCGAGCTGGTGGCCTCTGCCGACGTGGTGCTCGACTGCAGCGACAACTTCCCCACCCGCCAGGCGGTCAACGCCGCCTGCGTGGCGCAGCGCCGCCCGCTGGTGTCGGGCGCGGCGATCGGGCTCGACGGCCAGATCGCGGTCTGGGACACGCGCGGCGACGACCCGCCGTGCTATGCCTGCCTGTTCCCGCCGACCGCCGAGGTGCCGGAGGTGCGCTGCGCGACGATGGGCGTGTTCGCGCCCCTGGTGGGCATCATCGGCACGATGCAGGCGGCCGAGGCGCTCAAGCTGCTCGCCGGCTTCGGTCAGCCGCTGACCGGGCGGCTGCAGATGCTCGACGGCCGCCGCATGGAGTGGACCGAGATCCGGGTGGGACGAGATCACGCCTGCCCGGTCTGCAGCGGCCGTGTTTCGGCGCCGGGGTCGGCAGATTCCTGATCGGGCGGCTATGCTGTGGGCATGGACAAGCCCCACTCCGCACTGACCGCCCGCAACTTTCCTTCGGCCCAGGACGAGCTCCAGGCCGCCCAGCCTCCGTCGCTGTACAGCGGCCCGGAAAGCGCCTACCGGCTGGCCTTCGCCGACAGCGCCTTCCTGCTGCGCGAGGAGCTCCGTCCGGTGCGCATGCAGCTCGAGCTGCTCAAGCCCGAGATGGTCCAGTCCGAGCTGGGCATCGAGTCGACGATCGTGATCTTCGGCAGCGCGCGCATCCTGCCACCGGAGACGGCGCTCGAGCGTCTGGCCGAGGCCGAGGCCGGCAGCGACGAGGCGGCCATCGCCCGCGCGCGTCGCCAGGTCGACATGAGCCACTTCTACGACGAGGCGCGGCGTTTCGCCACCCTCGTCACCCAGCGCTCGCGCACGATGGCGACGCCGATCTATGTGGTCACCGGCGGCGGCCCCGGCATCATGGAGGCGGGCAACCGCGGCGCGCACGAGATCGGCGGCAAGAGCATCGGCCTGAACATCGTGCTGCCGCACGAGCAGGCGCCCAACCCCTACATCACGCCGGAGCTGTGCTTCCAGTTCCACTACTTCGCGCTGCGCAAGATGCACTTCGTCATGCGCTC
>JAUPTP010000369.1 GCA_030918015.1 Pseudomonadota bacterium | reverse complement strand
GACCTCGATCTCGCCGCGCTCGGCGATGACCGATTCCACCTCCTCGCGGCCCAGGCCGACGAGCATGCGCGCGACCCGCTCGCGCGAGCAGGTGCAGCCGAAGCGCGGCGTCTGCGGCTCGAACAGGCGCAGGTCTTCTTCCCAGAACAGCCGGCGCAGGATGGTCGGGGTGTCGAGCGAGAGCAGCTCCTCGCGCTTGAGCGTCGCGGCCAGGTGGGCGATGCGGTTGTAGCCCTCGTGCAGCCGGGCCTCCTCGTCCTCGGAGCGCACCTCGAGGTTGCCGGCGCCCTCCAGCGGCAGGCGCTGGATCAGCAGCCCGGCGGCGACCTGGTCGTCGGCGGCCAGGATCAGGCGGGTCTCGAGCTGCTCGGACTGCAGCATGTAGTGCTCGAGCACTTCGGAGAGCTGCTGCATCGGCTCGCCGTGCTCGCCGTGCAGCGGCACGACGCCCTGGTAGGGCTGCTGGCCGGGCTGGCGGTCCTTGGGGTCGAGCGTGATGACGCAGCGGCCCTGGCGGTGGGCGTCGAGCATCGACTTCAGCGAAGCCTCGGCCGGCACGTCGCCCACGACCTTGGCGGTGGCGCGCACCGTCAGGTCGGGCTGGGCCTCGGCCACCGCCAGCTTGACCGGGCCGTCGCCCTGGATCTGCAGCACCAGCGCGCCGTTGAACTTGATGTTGGCCTGCATCAGCGTGGCCGCGGCGCTCATCTCGCCGAGCAGCTGCTGCACCTGCGCCGGGTAGCCGCCGGCCCCCTGGCGCCGCGCCAGCATCTCGGTCCAGGCGCCAGTCAGGCGCACCAGCACGCCGCGCACCGGCAGGCCTTCGAAGATGAACTTGTGCAGCTCGCCGCCGTGGATGGTCATGGACAGGTCCTTGTTCGCAAAGAAAGGGGGGGCAGATGCGGGCGCCGGGGCGCAAGTCAAGGTCAGCGCTCGATGCGGCGCAGCCCGTCGCGGTGGCGCCGGGCGTTGTCGACATAGTGGGCCGCGCCGTGCTGGAAGCGCTCGGCCTCCTCGGGTGTGAGCGTCCTGACCGCCTTGGCCGGGCTGCCCAGGATCATCGAGTAGTCCGGAAACGCCTTGCCCTCGGTGACCAGGGCGCCGGCGCCGACGACGCAGTGCCGGCCGATGCGCGCGCGGTTGAGCACGATCGCGCCGATGCCGATCAGCGAGCCGTCGCCGATGGTGCAGCCGTGCAGCATGCACTGGTGGCCGACGGTGACGTTCTCGCCGATGACCAGCTCGAGGCCGGGGTCGGTGTGCAGCACCGAATTGTCCTGGATGTTGCTGCCGCGGCCGATGCGGATGCGGTCGGTGTCGGCCCGCACCACGACGCCGTACCAGACGCTGCTGTTCTCGGCCATCTCGACCCGGCCGATGACATCGGCGCTGTCGGCGATGTGCGCCGTTTCGTGGATCTGCGGCGTGTGCTCGCCGAGCTGGTAGAGGGCCATGGATCGCTCCTGGAAACGGATGGGGCAGCGGGAAGGGGGCAGAATTCTGCGCATGGACCTGAGAACGATGGCCCTGGAGGCCTTGTGCGTCACCGATCCGGTGCGCAAAGCATACGCGGTGCAGTCGCTGTGGGCGCAGCTCGAGGCGCGCGATCCCGGCCTGCGCCTCGACACCGCGGCGGTGATCGCCGAACCCGAGGGCCTGCCCGGCCGGCCCGAGCGGCCGCGGCTGGTGCCGGCGGTGGAGGTGCCGCAGCGCTCGCCCTTCACGCCGGAGGGCCGTGCGGCCCTGCTGCACGCCATCGCGCACATCGAGCATGAAGCGATTGGATTGGCGCTGGACGCCGTCTGGCGCTTTCCCGGCCTGCCGGAGAAGTTCTACATCGACTGGATGCGCGTCGCCGCCGAGGAGGCCAAGCACTACCTGATGCTGGCCGCCCACCTGGCCACGCTGGGCCATGCCTATGGCGACTTCCTGGCGCATGACGGACTGTGGACGATGACCTGGAAGACGCGGGAGGACTTCGTCGCGCGCATGGCGCTGGTGCCGCGCACGCTGGAGGCGCGCGGGCTCGACGCCACGCCGCTGATCCAGGACAAGCTGCGCCGCGCCGGCGACCTGGCGGCGGTCGGGATCCTCGACGTGATCCTGCGCGAGGAGGTCGGCCATGTCGCCATCGGCAACCACTGGTACCACTGGGCCTGCGCGCGCGAGGGGCTCGATCCGGTGCCGCACTACCGCACGCTGGTGCGCCAGTACGCCGCGCCGCGGCTGCGCCCGCCCTTCAACCGCCCGGCGCGGCTGGCGGCCGGCTTCAGCGAGATCGAGCTGGCCTGGCTGGAGGAGGGCGCCCCGGTGGAGGCGCCCTCGGCCGCGCCCGGTCGGGCCTGAGAAGGCTCAGCGGGGCGTGAGCCAGCGCGCGCGCAGCGCCAGGGCCGGGCGCTCGATCAGGCGCCACGAGAGCGCGCCGATCAGCCAGCAGACCGCGCTGGCCGCCACCAGATAGAGCAGCGCCTGCACCGGGTCGGGCGTGTGGTCGGCCCCCAGCAGCCGGCGCAGCAGCGGCAGGCCGACCAGATCGTGCAGCGGCTTGTGCACCAGGTAGATCGCGTAGCTGTACTGTCCGAAGCTGGCCAGCACCGGCAGCCGCAGCAGCCGCGAGGCCGGGCCCTGCAGCGCGCCGCGCGCGCGCGCCCGGTCGCACAGCACCGCCCAGGCCAGGACCGCCGTGCAGCTCAGCGTCAGCAGCGAGTAGCCGCCGATCTGCGCCACCGCCCCCAGGCGCTGGAAGCCGCTGCTGGCCAGCGCGGTCAGCACCAGCAGCGCGATCGACAGCCGCGCCAGGTGGGCGCTGCGCCAGCGGGTGGCGCCCTCCAGCGCGCGGCCGCGGTCCCAGGTGGCCAGCGCCGCGCCGGCGGCCAGCGCATCGATGCGGCTGATCGTGAAGGTGTAGAGCGCCTCCGCCGGCAGGCCCAGGTTCAGCATCATCAGCCGCAGCAGCGGGCTGATGCCGATGAGCGCCAGCGCCAGCAGCCAGATCTCGCGCAGGTCGAGCCGGCGCAGCAGCAGCGGCCACAGCAGGTAGAACTGCTCCTCGACCGAGAGCGACCAGGTGTGCGGCAGCGGCCCGCCGTCGGGCTCGAACGGCGAGGTCCAGTTGGAGAGATGCAGCCACAGCCACAGCGCGCTGAAGTGCGAGGCGTGCGGCAGCGGCAGCCCCAGCGCCGGCAGCACGACGGTGAACAGCAGCAGCGCGATCCAGTACAGCGGCAGGATGCGCAGGCCGCGCTTGACCAGGAAGTCGCGCAGCCAGCCGGGCTGGTCGCGGCTGGCGAGCAGCCCGCGGGTGATCAGGTAGCCGCTGAGCACGAAGAAGAGCTGCACCCCGATCCAGCCCAGGTAGAGCCCTTCCTTGATCAGCCCGACGCCCAGGCCGTGGCCGGGCGCGGGGGCGAGCACGTCGAGGTTGTGCAGCAGCACCAGCACGATGGCCAGCCCGCGCAGGCCGTCGAGCGAGGGCAGGTGATCCGGGCGGGCGAGCGAGGGCGGCAGGGCGGAGGACGAGGCGGCGGCGTTCACCCGGACGATGCTGCCATACCCACCGGGCCGGTTGGCTGACGACCGAGGCCGTGGCGCTCGCAGTCCGGGTCGCCGCAGCGGCCGCAGGCGTGCGTCCAGCGGGTCGTCGGCTTCGGGCCGC
>JAUPTP010000368.1 GCA_030918015.1 Pseudomonadota bacterium | reverse complement strand
GGTCAAGGCCATCCTGGTCAACGACAACTCCGCCGGCAACGACGCGCTGGTCGTCAGCCCGAAGATCCGCGCCTTCGCCGACCTGAAGGGCAAGTCGATCGCACTGGAGCAGTACAGCGTCTCGCATTTCGTGCTGGTCAACGCGCTGGCGAAGAACGGCCTGAAGGCGAGCGACGTGAAGATCGTCAACCTGTCGGCCGGCGACGCGGCGGCGGCCTTCCTCGGCGGCCGGGTCGAGGCGGCGGTGGTCTGGAATCCGTGGATCCACCAGATCGAGACCAGCGGCAAGGGCCGCGCGCTGTTCACCTCGAAGGACCTGCCCGGCCTGATTCCCGACCTGCTGGTCGCTCAGGACAAGGCCATCGCCGGCAAGCGCAAGGACCTGGTCGGCATGATCCGGGCCTGGTTCGACACGGTGGCCTTCATCCAGTCGAATCCGGACGAGGCTGCGGCGATCATGGGCAAGGTGGTCGAGATGAAGCCGCAGGACTACAAGGTCTTCCTGCCCGGCACGCGCTTCTTCGACGCCCGGCTCAACCAGGAGGCCTTCGCCGACGCCAGCCAGCCGCGCTCGCTGCTGGGCGTGGCGCCGACGGTGCTGCAGTTCCTGACCGAGAACAAGCTGATCGAGGGCCGACCCGACCCGGCGCGCGGCATCGACGCCAGCCTGCTGGCCGAGGCGCTCAAGCGCTGACCCGGCAGGCCTCGCCATGAGCACGAGAACGATGTCGCTGTGGAGGGTGCGCGCGGCGCTGCCCGGACGGCTGCATGCGCTGCTGGCCCTGGCCGGGCTGGTGCTGCCGCTGCTGGCCTGGTGGCTGCTGAGCAGCGTGGCCGGCGCCGACCCGGTCTTCCTGCCCTCGCCGGGCCAGGTCTGGAGCCGCGCGGCGGGCTGGTGGGACAGCGGCCTGGCCGGCGACATCGGCGCCAGCGTCGGGCGGGTGCTGGCCGGCTTCCTGCTGTCGGCGCTGGTGGCGCTGCCGCTGGGGCTGCTGATCGGCAGCTTCCGCGCGGTGCAGGCGCTGCTGGAGCCGCTGACCGACTTCATCCGCTACATGCCGGCGGTGGCCTTCATCCCGCTGGTGATGCTGTGGGTCGGCATCGAGGAATCGTCCAAGGTCGCGATCATCTTCATCGGCACCTTCTTCCAGATGGTGCTGATGGTGGCCGAGGATGTGCGCCGGGTGCCGATGGCGCAGATCGAGGCGGCGCAGACGATGGGCGCCAGCCGCGTCGAGCTGCTGGAGAAGGTGATCCTGCCCTCGGCGCGGCCGGCGCTGCTCGACACGCTGCGGGTGACGATGGGCTGGGCCTGGACCTATCTGGTGGTGGCCGAGCTGGTCGCGGCGCAGTCCGGCCTGGGCCACGCGATCCTGAAGGCGCAGCGCTTCCTGCAGACCGACAAGATCTTCGCCGGCATCCTGCTGATCGGACTGATCGGGCTGCTGAGCGACCAGGCCTTCCGCTGGCTGCACCGGCGCGCCTTTCCCTGGCTGCATCTGAGGGGCTGAAGCCATGAATCCGAATCCGGCAGAAAAGACAGGGACGCCGCCGAAGATCGAGGCGCGCGGCCTGCGCAAGCGCTACGAGGGCGCGGCGGTCGACGTGCTGCAGGGCATCGACCTGCGCATCGAGGCGGGCGAGTTCGTCACCTTCGTCGGTGCCTCCGGCTGCGGCAAGTCGACGCTGCTGCGCTGCATCGGCGGCCTGGAGCACCATGACGGCGGCGAGCTGCAGGTCGACGGCCGCGCGGTCGACGGCCCCGGTCCGGAGCGCGGCATGGTCTTCCAGCACTACAGCCTCTACCCGTGGCTGTCGGTGCGCGAGAACATCCGCTTCTGCCGCCAGCTGCGCGTGCACGCCGGCGAGCGCACCAGCGCCGAGGTCGAGGCCGCCAGCGGCCGCGCCGATGCGCTGCTGCGGCTGATGGGCCTGGGCGCGGTGGCCGAGGCCTGGCCGGCGCAGCTCTCCGGTGGCATGCAGCAGCGGGTGGCGATCGCGCGGGCGCTGATGAGCCGCCCGGGCGTGCTGCTGATGGACGAGCCCTTCGGCGCGCTCGACGCGCAGACCCGCGAGGTGATGCACGAGCTGATCGCGCATGTGCACCGGCTCGAGCGCACCACGGTGGTCTTCGTCACCCACGATGTCGAGGAGGCGATCTACCTCGGCGGCCGGGTGGTGCTGATGGCGCCGCGCCCCGGGCGCATCGACACCGTCTTCGAGGTGCCGCTGCCGGCGCGGCGCCAGCCGGAGATGAAGCACGCGCCGGAGTTCCTCGCGCTCAAGCGCCTCATTCTCGAGCGCATCCGCGCCACCACCGGCATGGGCACCGATCACGAGCTGCTCGAGCGCCTGTCGGCCGCGGCCGTCCCCTGATTCCTGATCCGACCTGATCCGCCCCGATCCCGAACGACTTGCCGGAGGCCGCCCGCCGGGCGCCTGCGAAGGAGAAGCCATGTCCGCACATCATCCCGAACACACCCTGGACAACCCGCCGCCGGCCGCACCGGTGGACGCGCCGGCGCACTGGCGCCGCTTCGCGCCGGAGCTGCCGGCCGACCGGGTCGTCTTCAGCGAGCTGGTGCCCGGCGGCGGCCACTGGAGCTGGCGCCTGAGCCGCGGCATGGCGCTGCGCTTCGTCGCGCTCGACGCGGGCGCCAACTGCTCGGTGCTGCTCTACGCCGCGCATGACCGGCTGGAGCGCTACAACGCGCCCGACAGCCTGAAGGCCCAGCACACCGCGCACTACCGCCGCGGCCATGTGCTGATGAGCGACATGGGCCGCGCGATGGCCTCGTTCACCGAGGACACGCTCGGCTGGCACGATCCCTTCGGCCTGCTGCTCGACAGCCGCCGCATGGCCGCCAGGTACGGCGAACGGCGCTACGAGACGGCGCGCAACGCGATGCACCGCAGCGGCCAGGACGGCCTGCTGATCGAGATCGGCAAGCACGGCCTGGGCGCGCGCGACCTGGTCACGCCGGTCAACCTGTTCAGCAAGGTGAGCGTCGACGAGGCCGGCCGCTTCCAGTTCCATGCCGACCACGGCCCGGCCGGCGCGATGGTCGAGCTGCGCCTGGACATGGACGTGATCGTCGCGATCAGCACCGCGCCGCATCCGCTGGACCCGCGACCCGACTACGCGCCGGCCAAGATCGGCATCGCCGCCTGGCGCCGCGGGCCGGCACCGGCCGACGACCTCTGCCGCCACTTCCGCCCGGAATGCGCCCGGGCCCACCACAACAGCGACGTGTTCGCGCTGTGCTGATCCCGGCCCCGGAGACCGCCATGACCGACCTGACCGTCATCCCCCCCTCGCCTGCCGCCCTCGTCGAGAGCCGCCTCGACCCCGCCCAGGCCGTCCGGCGCCACCGCCAACCCGCCGGCGAGCCCTGGCTGACCGAGCTGCGCGCCGGCCAGACCCTGCGCATCGTCGACCTGATGGGCAACCAGGCGGTCGACGTGATCTTCTACGACCGCCACGATCCGGCCGAGCACTACAGCGCCACCGAGACCCTGCTGGCCCAGGGCAGCCTCTACCTGAGCACCGGCTCGGTGCTGATGAGCCAGACCGGACAGCCGCTGCTCACGATCGTCGCCGACACCTGCGGCCGCCACGACACCCTCGGCGGCGCCTGCGCCGCCGAGAGCAACACC
>JAUPTP010000367.1 GCA_030918015.1 Pseudomonadota bacterium | reverse complement strand
GGGCGCCAGGCCGTGGTCCTTCAGGTAGCTGGGCATGTGCACGCCGATGAAGACCACCTGGAAGCCGCAGACGAAGTAGCCCGCCATCAGCCACTGGAAGCTGCGGTAGCCGAAGGCCTCGCGCAGCGCCGCGCCGATGCTCTGCTGCGCACGTGCCGGGCCGCCCGGCGCCACCGGCTCGCGCAGGCCCAGCGCCAGCGGTGCGATCACCAGCGCCGCGCCGCCCAGCAGCATCAGCGCCTGCTGCCAGCCGAAGGAGGCGATCAGCCACTGCTCGACCGGCACCATCAGGAACTGGCCGAAGGAGCCAGCGGCGGCCGCCACGCCCATCGCCCAGGAGCGCCGCGCCGCATCGATCTGGCGGCCGATGATGCCGTAGACCACCGCGTAGGTGGTGCCCGACTGCGCCACGCCGATCAGCAGCCCGGCGCTGGCGGTGAAGGCCGCGCCGGTGGGCGACAGCGCCATCAGCACCAGCCCGAGCGCGTAGAGCAGCGCCCCGCCCGCCAGCACCCGGAAGGCGCCGAAGCGGTCGGCCAGCATGCCCGCCACCGGCCCGGCCACGCCCCAGGCCAGGTTCTGCACCGCCATCGCGAAGGCGAAGGTCTCGCGGGTCCAGCCGCGCTCCATCGTGATCGGCGCCAGCCACAGGCCGAAGCCGTGGCGGATGCCCATCGACAGCGTCACCACCAGCGCCCCGCACAGCAGGACCTGATGCATCGGCAGCCGGGCGGACAGGCCGGACGGGGCGGGCGGCGGGGCGGAGACGGGGGTGCTCATGGCCGGACACTGTAGCGAAATTCACGAACCCCGGCCGTCGCCGCCACGACGGGCGCGCCGGTCGACCTGCCTACAATCGCCCGCCATGGCCACCAAGACCACGAATTCCGCGAACTCCGCCGCGTCCACCGCCCCGTCCGCCTATGGCGAGGCCTCGATCCGGGTGCTCAAGGGCCTGGAGCCCGTCAAGCAGCGCCCGGGCATGTACACCCGCACCGACAACCCGCTGCACATCGTGCAGGAGGTGCTCGACAACGCCGCCGACGAGGCGCTGGCCGGCCACGGCCGACGCATCGGCGTGACGCTGCACGCCGACGGCTCGATCTCGGTCGAGGACGACGGCCGCGGCATTCCCTTCGGCCTGCACCCCGAAGAGGGCGTGCCGGTGGTCGAGATCGTCTTCACCCGGCTGCATGCCGGGGGCAAGTTCGACAAGGGCTCGGGCGGCGCCTACAGCTTCTCCGGCGGCCTGCACGGCGTGGGCGTGTCGGTGACGAATGCGCTGGCGACCCGGCTGCAGGTGACGGTCTGGCGCGAGCGCCAGGTCGCCACGCTGGCCTTCTCCGGCGGCGACGTGATCGAGCCGCTGGTGGTGCGTCCGGCCGGCTCGCCCGCGTCGGGCGACCGCCGGCAGGGCACCACGGTGCGCGTCTGGCCCGACGCGAAGTACTTCGAGAGCCCGGAGCTGCCGCGCGGCGAGCTGATGCATCTGCTGCGCAGCAAGGCGGTGCTGATGCCCGGCGTCACCGTCACGCTGCACCACGAGAAGAGCGGCGAGACCCAGACCTGGTGCTATGCGGCGGGCCTGCGCGACTACCTGGCGCAGAACCT
Source organism: Pseudomonadota bacterium (assembly GCA_030918015.1). Taxonomy (GTDB): domain Bacteria; phylum Pseudomonadota; class Gammaproteobacteria; order Burkholderiales; family Burkholderiaceae_C; genus Sphaerotilus. The sequence continues at coordinate 2,046 of JAUPTP010000367.1, read as the reverse complement.
CGGCACCGAGGCGCTGATCCCGCTGTTCGAGGGCGCGCGCCACGCCGGCGCCGGCGAGAGCGAGAGCTTCGCCGAGGGCGAGGGCGCGTCCTGGTGCGTGGCCTTCCTGGAGGAGGGCGCCAGCCTGCGCGAGAGCTATGTCAACCTGATCCCGACGGTGGCCGGCGGCACGCACGAGGCCGGGCTGAAGGACGGCCTGTTCCAGGCGGTCAAGGGCTTCATCGAGCTGCACGCGCTGTGCCCGAAGGGTGTCAAGCTGATGCCCGACGATGTCTTCGGGCGCGCCAGCTTCGTGCTGTCGGCCAAGGTGCTCGATCCGCAGTTCCAGGGCCAGACCAAGGAGCGCCTGAACAGCCGCGATGCGCTCAAGCTCGTGTCGTCCTTCGTGCGCCCGGCGCTGGAGCTGTGGCTGAACCAGCATGTCGAGCACGGACGCAAGCTCGCCGAGCTGGTGATCCGCCAGGCGCAGGCGCGCCAGCGCGCCGGCCAGAAGGTCGAGAAGCGCAAGGGCTCGGGCGTGGCGGTGCTGCCGGGCAAGCTCACCGACTGCGAGAGCCGCGACATCGGCCTGAACGAGGTCTTCCTGGTCGAGGGCGATTCGGCCGGCGGCAGCGCCAAGATGGGCCGCGACAAGGAGACACAGGCCATCCTGCCGCTGCGCGGCAAGGTGCTCAACGCCTGGGAGGTCGAGCGCGACCGGCTCTTCGCCAACAACGAGATCCACGACATCGCGGTGGCGGTCGGCGTCGATCCGCACGGGCCGGGCGATCAGCCCGACCTGTCGGGCCTGCGCTACGGCAGGATCTGCATCCTGTCGGACGCCGATGTCGACGGCTCGCACATCCAGGTGCTGCTGCTGACGCTGTTCTTCCGCCATTTCCCGAAGCTGATCGAGGCCGGCCATGTCTTCGTGGCGCGCCCGCCGCTCTACCGGGTGGATGCACCGGCGCGCGGACGCAAGCCCGCGGCCAAGCTCTACGCGTTGGATGAGGGCGAGCTGCAGGCCATTCTCGACAAGCTGCGCAAGGAAGGCGCGCGCGAGGGCGCCTGGTCGGTCAGCCGCTTCAAGGGCCTGGGCGAGATGAACGCCGAGCAGCTCTGGGAGACCACGCTCAACCCGGACACCCGCCGGCTGCTGCGCGTCGAGCTCGGGCCGGTCGACCACGATGACACGATGCGCTCCTTCGGCCGGCTGATGGGCAAGGGCGAGGCGGCGGCGCGGCGCGAGCTGATGGAGCTGCACGGCGACGCGGTCGAGATCGACATCTGAGCGGGCGCCCTCGGCCGGGCCTGTGGCTGGCGGGCCAGCATGGCCGGATTCCGTCATCCTGACGCCTGAATGATTTTTTCAAATTTCGAGAAATTGTTCCTGTGAATGAGGGGTATGGACCGGGCGGCGTGCACAGGGCGACGCACCCGCTTTTCCGCGGTCGATACTTGGCGAAGTTTTCATTCGCTGATCGACATGGCTGGCCGTTTTCGCCTCTTCCGACGTCCTTCTGATGCCATCCGGCGCATTCTCTCGACGATTCCCCTGTTGCTGATGCTGCCCGGCGGGGCGGGGGCCGAGCCCCCCCCGACCCTGGCGGGCTGCGAGATGTTTCCGGCGCAGGCCATCTTCAACCAGCGCATCGACGATGTGTCGCGCTTCCCGGTCCATGCCCGCAGCGCCGAGTGGATCAACATGGTCGGCGCCAGCCGCTCCCTGCATCCGGACTGGGGCAGCGAGACCGATCCGGCCGCCAGCCGCTACTACGGCATGCCCTGGAACGTGGTCGATGGCACCGAGCGCACCACCCGCTGGCCGCTGGTCAGCCACTCGATCGTCGATTCGCGCGACGGCAATGGCGGCGGCGCCCTCGACGAGAGCGACTGCGCGGTCGTCGAGCAGGGCCGGGTGTCGGTGGTGCGCCCCTGCGAGCGGGCGATCGCGTCGCGGCGGCGTTTTCCCTTTCCGGTCGAGCGTCAGATCAAGGTCGAGGGCAGCCGCTGCGAGGAGTCCCACCGCTGCGGCGACCGCCATGTCCTGGTGCTCGAGAGCGGCGT
>JAUPTP010000366.1 GCA_030918015.1 Pseudomonadota bacterium | reverse complement strand
TGCCCTGGGCGCCGCCGCCCTGCCGGCGGCGTCCGCGCCGGAGGGGCAGGTGGCGGCCGTGCCGGCACCGGGCGTCCTGGCGGTGCCGGTGCCGGTCCGCGATGCGGCGTTGCCGGCCAGTGCGGTGCCGGCCGGGCAGGACGCCTGGCTGACCGGGCTCGAGCGCCAGGCGCGCGAGCTGCTCGAGCAGGGCCATCCCCAGGTGTGGGACATCCTGACACGCCAGTTCGAGGCCCGGCTGATCCAGGCCGCGCTGTCGCTGACCAAGGGCCGGCGCATCGAGGCCGCGCACAAGCTGGGCATCGGGCGCAACACGATCACCCGCAAGATCCAGGAACTCGGCCTGGACTGAGCGCCGATCGGCGCAGTGGAGGGGCACCGGCGGGCTTGACTTGTCTCAACAGCCGGCAGTGCGACTTGGGTGACAGTGCATCGGCAATCCCGCCGCATTCGCCTACCTGCCTGCCTGCCCATGGAGATGTTCACCCCCCGGGCCGAGGGGACAGCCCCAGCGGCCGCTCCCTTGCCCCGTCCGCGTCGCCGCCTGGCGGCTGCGCCGCCATCACTGGCTGATCCGGCCCCCTGGCGCCGGGTCCTGGCCGCCTCTGCCTTGGCCCAGCCCGAGATCGACGCGCTGATGTCGATGGCTCGCCGCCGCATGGTGGCTGCGGGCGATCTGGTGCTGGACGGCCGCCAGCCGTCGCGCTCGCTGGTGCTGCTGCTGTCCGGCGACGTGGTGATGGGTTCGCGGGCGGCCGACGGCAGCCTGCGCACCGAGCGCAGCGTCAACGGTCCGGCCTGGCTGGACGTGAGCGCGGCCTGGCTGGGCCAGCCGTGCGCGATGGAGGCCCAGGCCCTGTCGGATGCGGTCGTGGCCGAGCTGCCGATCGACGACGTGATGCGCCAGATGGCCTCCCACCCGGCGCTGGCCGGCCTGCTGTGCCAGGTGCTGGCGATGCAGATCCGCCAGATGACGCTGTCCTCGCGCAACCTGCTGCACAACGACGCGCCGGCGCGCCTGGCGCAATGGCTGCTGCAGCGCTGCACGGTGCGCAGCGGCCCCGCCGAGCTGCGCCTGCAGGAGCGCAAGCGCGACATCGCGCAGCAGCTGGCGATGTCGCCGGAGACGCTGTCGCGGCTGATCCGCAGCTTCCAGTCCCGCGGCGTGATGTCGGTGCGGGGCTACCAGGTGCGGGTGCCCGAGGTGGCCGAGCTGTGCGCCCTGGCCGGCGGTGTGGCTCACTCGAACTCGATGCCGGGCAGGTAGTCCTCCTCGTCGACCACCCGCCAGCGGCCGAACAGCATCGCGCCCAGCAGTGCCGCCGTGCCGCAGCCCGCCACCACCGACCAGTGCATCAGCCACTGGCCGTCGTAGGCGCCGAACAGGCTGGCGCGGAAGGCCTTGACCACCCAGGTGAATGGCAGCCACGGGTGGATGGCCTGGAAGAGCGGCGAGGCCAGCTCGATCGGCATGGCCGCGCCGGCCGAGCACATCTGGATCACCAGCAGCAGCAGGCCCAGCGCCTTGCCGAAGTCGCCGAACCAGCGGATCAGCAGGAACATGATCGCCAGGAAGGTCAGCGAGGCGGCCGTGACCGTCGCGATGAAGGCGCCGATGTGCAGCACCTGCAGCTTCAGCAGCAGCGTCAGCATCGCCACCATCACCACCGCCTGGCCCAGCACGATCGCCGCCGGCCAGGCGAGCTTGCCCAGCACCTGCAGCGGCCGCGCCAGCGTGGCCGCTTCGCGCGGCAGGCGGCGCAGATGGAACATCAGCGCGGCCGTCACCGCGCCGATCCACAGCGACATCGGCACGAAGTTCGGCGCGAAGCCGGCGCCGTCGCTGCCCACCGGGGCGGTCACCTCGATCTTGGGCTCGACCGAGTCGGCCAGGCCGCGCGCGCTGCCCTCGGGCAGCGCCACGTCGGCGGGCAGCGAGCGCGCCAGCAGGGTCAGGGCCTCGTGCAGGCGCCGGCCGCCGTCATCGAGCTCGCCCAGGCCGTGCTGGAGCTGGGTCTGGCCCGCGCGCAGCTTCTCCAGCCCCTCGCCCAGCGCCAGCGTGCCGCCGCCGAGCTGCTGGGCGCCGTGGGCCAGCGCGTCGATCCGGCTGTCCTCGGGCAGCGCGCCGACGATCTGGTGAATCGTGTTGCCGGCCTGCGTCACGCCGCCGGTCAGGGTCTGCAGGCCGGCGGCCAGCTGCAGCTGGCCCGCGTGGAGCTGGCGGCTGGCTTCCCGGGCCTGGCCCAGCCCCTGTCCGAGCCGGTCGGCGCCCTGGCCCAGGCGGCCGGCCGCTTCGGCCAGATCGTCGCCGACCAGCGGGATCGGGGCGGTGGCCTGCTCCAGCATCAAGGCGCCCTGGTGCAGCGAGCGGCTGCCACCCGCCAGCGTCTCGAGGCCGCGCCCCAGCTCGTCCTGCCCGTGAACCAGGCGCTGGCTGCCCTGGCGCAGGGCCTCGAGGTCGGCGGCCGCAGGGCGCTGGGCATCCAGCGTGCGCAGCGAGGTCGCCAGCGGACGCCAGCCTGTCCCGAGCTGGCTGCTGCCATCGGCCAGCTGGGCCGCGCCACGCTGGAGCTGCCGCGTGCCGTCGAGGGCCTGATCGAGGCCGCGCCCGAGGTCGCGCGTGCCGCGATCGGCCTGCTGCAGCCCCTCGGCCAGCTGCCGGCTGCCGTCGCGCAGCTGCACGACCCGGTCGCGCAGCGTGGCCAGATCGAGCCGCGAGCCCGCGGCCGTCTCCAGCACCAGGCTCCAGCGCTGCTCGTTGAGCGATTCGTTCACGCGGTGTGCCAGCTCCGGGGCAAACCGCTTGGCAAAGCCGGCCGCGCTGTAGCTGTTGCCCTCCGAGGTGTAGATCGTCAGCTGGGCGGCGCCGGCCTCGCGCCCGGGCAGGGCCTGCTCGCTGAAGTCGGCCGGGATGAGCACGGCGAAGTTCAGCTCCCCGCGGCGCACCGCCAGGCGCGCGGCCTCGGCGTCGTCGAACACCTGCCAGCTGAACAGATGCTGGCGCAGCAGCGCCCGCCGGACCTGCTCGCCCATGTTCACCTCCACGTTGCGGTGCAGGGCGCCGCGGTCCCCGTTGACCAGGCCGGCGCGCAGGGCGCCGGTGCGTGCGCTCGGATCCCACAGGCTCGAGAGGTAGATCAGCGCATACAGCGCCGGCACGAACAGCGCCCCCAGCACCGCCAGCGCGAAGCGGCGGTGCCGGCGCAGCAGCGCCGTGTCGGCCGCCACCAGCGCCCGCCATCCCTGCCAGGACCGATTTCCCATCCCTTTTCCCTCTGTGCCTCGGAGCGTGATTGTCACAAGTTCGGCTTTTTTCTGCCGTTTTCGGCTTTAGCACTCATTTGTGACGAGTGCTAAGATCAATGGAACTCCAGAAGGCTGAAACAGTCTATGGCCAACATGCACCTGTCCTCCTCCACCGCTCTTGCTGTCCGTGACCCGTGGGCCCTGGTGCCCTCGCTGGGCAACCTCGATGCCTACATCAGCGCCGTGAACCGGCTGCCGATGCTCAGCGCCGAGGATGAGTCGCGTCTGGCGCGCCGCCTGCGCGACCAGCAGGATCTGGACGCCGCCGGCCGGCTGGTGCTGTCGCACCTGCGCCTGGTGGTCTCGGTGGCACGGCAGTATCTCGGCTACGGCCTGCCGCAGGGCGATCTGA
>JAUPTP010000365.1 GCA_030918015.1 Pseudomonadota bacterium | reverse complement strand
GTCTTCAGCTCCACACTGCGTCAGCACGACCTGGGCACTGGGCTGCCAGTGCGCCCAGACCCGGTCGCCCCAGGTGGGGGCCTGGCTGCGGTCGCGGCTGTCGTTCTCCACCGTCACCTTCAGCCGCGCGCCGCTGGCCAGCTCCAGGTGGTAGAGCGTGGTGTCGCCGAAGTAGGACATCTCCTTGACCGTGCCGGGCACCTGGTTGAAGCGGCCCGCGGGCTGCTCGGCGCTCAGCGAGATCTTCTCCGGGCGCACCGCCACCGTGACCTGCTGGCCCAGGTAGCCGGTGATGCCGTGGCCGATGTGGTGGACGAAGTCGGCGCACTCGACATGCACATGGTCGGCCTCGTCGACGACGATGCGGCCGTCGGTCAGGTTGACGTTGCCGATGAAGTCGGCGACGAAGCGGGTGGTCGGCGTCTCGTAGATGTCGGCCGGGCTGCCGACCTGCAGGAAGCGGCCCTCGCTCATCACCGCGATGCGGGAAGCCATCGTCATCGCCTCCTCCTGGTCGTGCGTGACCATCACGCAGGTCACGCCCACCTGCTCGATGATGTTGACCAGCTCGATCTGGGTGGCCTCGCGCAGCTTCTTGTCGAGCGCGCCCAGCGGCTCGTCGAGCAGCAGCAGCTGCGGGCGCTTGGCCAGGCTGCGCGCCAGCGCCACGCGCTGCTGCTGGCCGCCCGAGAGCTGGTGCGGCTTGCGTGCCGCCAGCCGGGCCAGCTGCACCAGGCGCAGCATCTCCTCGACCCGCTGCGCGATCTCGGCCTGGGGCAGGCCGTCGCGCTTCAGGCCGAAGGCGATGTTGTCCCACACCGTCATGTGAGGAAACAGCGCATAGGACTGGAACATCATGTTGACCGGACGCTCGTAGGGCGGCTTGCCCGCGAGGTCCTGGCCGTTGAGGATGATCCGCCCCGAGGTCGGCGTCTCGAAGCCGGCGAGCATGCGCAGCAGGGTCGACTTGCCGCAGCCCGACGAGCCGAGCAGCGCGAAGATCTCTCCCTTGGCGATGTCCAGGCTGACCTGGTCGACCGCGCGGAAGTCGCCGAACTCCTTCACCACGGAGTCGATCCGCAGGAAGGCGTCGTCCGCCTGGGGCTTGGCCATGGGTCTGTTTCCTCTTTCTCTCGGTGCAGGCGCGGCGCTCAGCGGCCCGCCTTGAAGTTGGTGAAGGTGCGGGTGATGAGCTTGCGGGTGGCCTGGTCAGGCGTGCCCGGGGCGATCATCCTGGCCAGCGCCGCCTCGTCCGGGAAGACGGCCGGGTTCTTGGCCAGCTCCGGCTTGACGAACTTCAGCGAGGCCTTGTTCGGGTTGGCGTAGAAGACCGCATTGGTCAGCGACGCATGCACCTCGGGCTTCAGGATGTAGTTGATGAACTTGTAGGCGTTGTCGACGTTCTTGGCGTCCTTCGGGATCGCCATGGTGTCGAAGAACAGCAGGCCGCCCTGCTTGGGCAGCAGCACCTCGAGGTTCTGCGGCTTCTTGGCCTTGGACGACTTGTCCTTGGCGATCATGATGTCGCCCGACCAGCCCACCACCGCGCAGAGCTGGCCCTTGGCCATCTGGTCGATGTAGTCCGAGCCCGAGCCCACGAAGCGGGTCACCGAGGGGCGCACCTTCTTCAGCATCTCGGCCACGGCCTTGTAGTCGTCGGCGTTCTTGCTGTGCGGGTCCTTGCCGAGGTAGTTCAGCGCCAGCGGCAGGATCTCCGACGGGGTGTCGAGCACCGCCACGCCGCAGCCCTTGAGCTTGCTGGCGTAGTCCGGGTTGAACACCAGGTCCCAGACGTTGTCGGGCATCGGCTTGTCGCCCAGCGCGGCCTTGACCTTGTCGGTGTTGATGCCCACCGTGGTGTAGCCCCACAGCCAGTCGACGATGTGCTCGTTGCCCGGGTCCATCTTGGCGAGCTGCGCCTGGATGGCGGGGTCGAGGTTGGCCAGGTTGGGGATCTTGCTCTTGTCGAGCTTCATCAGCAGTCCGGCCTCGATCTGCTGCTTGGCCCAGTGCGAGCCGGGCACGACGATGTCGTAGCCGGTCTTGCCGGCGATCAGCTTGGCGTGCAGCGCCTCGTTCGAGTCGAAGTTGTCGTAGCGGACCTTGATGCCCGTCTCCTTCTCGAAGTTCTTGATCGTGTCTTCGGCGATGTAGTCGGCCCAGTTGTAGATGTTCAGGACCTTGGACTCCTGCGCCTGCGCGCCGGCCGAGCACAGGGCCGCGACGGCAGCGACCACGACGGTAAGGGCCTGGGCGGGCCGCGACGAGAACAGCTTCATGAACACTCCTGTCAGGACAGTCGGATGAAAAGGGGGCCGTGAACCGGGTGGCGAGCGTGACCACCTGCACGGTCTGCCCGCCATGCGGCCGGGATTATGGCTTGAGCGGCGGGCGTTTTTCGCCCTTCGCTCAGGCGCCGTCGATCCGCAGCCAGGTGGTCTTCAGCTCGGTGTACTTCTCGAGCGCATGCAGCGACTTGTCGCGGCCGTTGCCGCTCTGCTTGAAGCCGCCGAAGGGCACCGTGATGTCGTCCTCGTCGTACTGGTTCACATGGACCGTGCCGGCACGCAAGGCGCGTGCCACGCGGTGCGCGCGGTCCAGGTCGTGCGACCAGACGCTGGCCTGCAGGCCGTAGGGCGAGTCGTTGGCCAGGCGCACCGCCTCCAGCTCGTCCTTGAAGCGGATCACCGACATCACTGGGCCGAAGATCTCCTCGCGGGCGATGCGCATGGTGTTGGTGGCGTGGTCGAAGACGGTCGGCTCGACGTAGAAGCCGCCGGTTTCAGTGCGGGCCTGCGCGCCGCCGTGGCAGGTGGCGCCCTCGGCGCGGCCGGCGTCGATGTAGCCCAGCACGGTGCGCAGCTGGCCCTCGTCGACCAGCGCGCCCATCGTGGTGCGCTCGTCCAGCGGGTCGGCCGGCTGCCAGGCGGGCATCTGCGCGCGCACCTCGGCGACGAAGTCGTCGGCGATCGCCTCGTGCACCAGCACCCGCGAGGGCGCGTTGCACGACTCGCCCTGGTTGAAGAACAGGCTCTCGGCCACGGTGCGCGCCGCGCGCGCCGGGTCCTTGTGGTCGGGAAACACCAGAAAGGCCGACTTGCCGCCCAGCTCGTTGTAGACGCGCTTGAGGTTGGAGCGCCCGGCGTACTCCAGCATGCGCCGGCCGGTGCGGGTCGAGCCGGTGAAGCCGATCGCGTCGACCTCCATGTGCAGCGCCAGCGCCTCGCCGGCCTCGTGGCCGAAGCCCGGCACGACGTTGAACACGCCCGGCGGCAGGCCGGCTTCCACCGCGATCTCGGCCAGGCGCAGCGCCGTCAGCGGCGACTTCTCGCTCGGCTTCATGACGACCGAATTGCCGGTGGCCAGCGCGGGCCCGAGCTTCCAGGCCGCCATGATCATCGGGTAGTTCCACGGCACGATGCAGCCGATCACGCCCATCGGCTCGCGCGTGATCATCGCCAGCGCCTGTGGCCCGGTCGGCGCGATCTCATCATACACCTTGTCGATCGCCTCGGCATACCAGGCGATGGTGCGCGCGGTGGCCGGCACGTCGACCGTGCGGGCGAATCGGATCGGCTTGCCCATGTCGAGGGTTTCGAGCAGCGCCAGCTCGTCGCGGTGCGCCAGGATCGCCTCGGCAAAGCGCTGCAGCACCTTCTT
>JAUPTP010000364.1 GCA_030918015.1 Pseudomonadota bacterium | reverse complement strand
CAACCATGTGCTGCCGACCTCCGGCACCGCGCGCTTCAGCTCGCCGCTGGGCGTCTACGACTTCCAGAAGCGCTCCAGCCTGATCGAGGTGAGCGATGCCGGCGCGCAGCAGCTCGGCCCCATCGCCGCCGAGCTGGCCTATGGCGAAGGGCTGCAGGCCCACGCGCAGGCCGCCGAGTTCCGTCTGAAGCGCGTTGAATGAACCGGAGTTCCGAGATGACTGCTTCCTCTTCCGCCGCGCGGCTCCCCGAGCGCCTGCAGGCCGTCCTGCGCAACGATGTGCAGGGCATGCATGCCTACGCGGTGCAGCCCAGCGCCGGCCTCATCAAGCTCGACGCGATGGAGAACCCCTTCGCGCTGTCGCCCGAACTGCAGGCCGCGCTGGGCCGGCGCCTGGGCGCAGTGGCGATCAACCGCTATCCCGGCGAGCGCATCGACACGCTGAAGGCCGCGCTGGCCGCGCATGTCGGGCTGCCCGAGGGCTGCGCGCTGATGCTGGGCAACGGCTCGGACGAGCTGATCTCGCTCCTGGCGATGGCCTGCGACCGCCCCGGCGCGACCCTGCTGGCGCCGGTGCCGGGCTTCGTGATGTACGCGATGTCGGCGCAGCTGCAGGGCCTGGCCTTCGTCGGCGTGCCGCTGACGCCCGACTTCGAGCTCGACGAGACCTCGATGCTCGAGGCCATCGAGCAGCACCGTCCGGCCATCACCTACATCGCCTACCCGAACAACCCGACCGCCAACCTGTTCGACGACGCGGTGATCGAGCGCATCGTCGCCGCGGTCGGCCGCCAGAACGGCCTGGTCGTGTTCGACGAGGCCTACCAGCCCTTCGCGTCGCGCTCGTGGATGGCACGCGCCGGCGAGTTCGACCATGTGCTGGTGATGCGCACGCTGAGCAAGTTCGGTCTGGCCGGCATCCGCCTGGGCTACATGGTCGGCCCGGCCGCGCTGATCGGCGAGATCGACAAGGTGCGCCCGCCCTACAACGTCAGCGTGCTCAACGCCGAGGCGGCGCTGTTCGCGCTGGAGCATGCCGACGAGTACGCCACGCAGGCGGCCGTGCTGCGCCAGGAGCGCGAGCGGCTGCAGGCGGCGCTGCGCGAGATGCCGGGCGTCAAGGCCTGGCCGAGCGAGGCCAACATGATCCTGGTGCGGGTCGCCGACTCGAAGGCCACCTTCGAGGGCATGAAGCGCCAGGGCGTGCTGATCAAGCATGTCGCCGCGCTGCACCCGCTGCTGGCCAACTGCCTGCGCCTGACCGTCGGCACGCCCGACGAGAACGACCGCATGATCGCCGCGCTGCGCGCGTCGCTCTGAGACCCGAGCCCCTCCATGAGCACTGACACCCTGACCCCGGCCGCCGGCGCGGACCGCATCGCCGAGATCCGCCGCGACACCAACGAGACGAAGATCCGCGTGCGCGTCAACCTCGACGGCAGCGGCCGCTCGGTCCTGAAGACCGGCATCGGCTTCTTCGACCACATGCTCGACCAGATCGCCCGTCACGGCATGATCGACCTGGAGATCGAGGCCGACGGCGACCTGCACATCGACGGCCACCACACGGTCGAAGACGTCGGCATCACGCTGGGCATGGCGGTGGCCCGGGCGGTCGGCGACAAGAAGGGCCTGACCCGCTACGGCCACGCCTACGTGCCGCTGGACGAGGCGCTCTCGCGGGTGGTGGTCGACTTCTCGGGCCGTCCGGGCCTGGCGATGGACGTGAAGTTCACCGCCGGCATGATCGGCGCGCTCGACACGCAGCTGGTGTTCGAGTTCTTCCAGGGCTTCGTCAACCACGCGCTGGTCAGCCTGCACGTCGACAACCTGAAGGGCCACAACGCGCACCACCAGTGCGAGACGATCTTCAAGGCCTTCGGCCGCGCGATCCGCATGGCGATCACGCCCGATCCGCGCTCGGCCGGCGTGATTCCGTCGACCAAGGGATGCCTCTGACATGAGCCAACGAACTGTCGCCGTCGTCGATTACGGCATGGGCAACCTGCGCTCGGTGTCGCAGGCGGTGATGCATGTGGCGCAGGGCTCCGGGCTGGAGGTGGTCGTCACCTCGCGCCCCGAGGAGGTGCGCGCCGCCGAGCGCGTGGTGCTGCCGGGCCAGGGCGCGATGCGCGACTGCATGCGCGAGCTGCACGACTCGGGCCTGAAGGACGCCGTGCTCGAAGCCGCCGCGACCAAGCCGCTGATGGGCGTGTGCGTCGGGATGCAGATGCTGCTCGACCACTCGGAGGAGCAGGACACGCCGGGCCTGGGGCTGATTCCGGGCCGGGTCATCCGCTTCCGCCTGGACGGGCGCCTGCAGCCCGACGGCAGCCGCTTCAAGGTGCCGCAGATGGGCTGGAACCGGGTGCGCCAGCTGGCGCACGACGGCGCGGTCCATCCGGTCTGGGCCGGCGTTCCCGACGGCGCCTGGTTCTACTTCGTGCACAGCTATCACGCCTGCCCGGCCGATGCGCGGCACGCCGCCGGCGAGACCGACTACGGCGACGCCTTTACCTGCGCGGTGGCCCGGGATAACATTTTCGCGACCCAGTTCCACCCGGAGAAGAGCGCCGACCACGGCCTGGCGCTCTACCGCAACTTCCTGTCCTGGAAGCCCTGAGCGGCGCCGACCGGCTCCCCGCGCCTTCTTTCCCCCTTCAACCGCAACCTCTGCGTTTCCAGCCATGCTGCTGATTCCGGCGATCGATCTCAAAGACGGCAAGTGTGTCCGCCTCAAACAGGGCGACATGAACGACTCCACCACCTTCGGGGACGATCCGGCCGTCATCGCGCGGCGCTGGCTCGACGCCGGCGGCCGCCGCCTGCACCTGGTCGACCTGAACGGCGCCTTCGCCGGCAAGCCGGTCAATGCCGGCGCGATCAAGTCCATCCTGGCCGAGGTGGGCGGCCGCATCCCGGTGCAGCTCGGCGGCGGCATCCGCGACCTCGACACCATCGAGCGCTACCTGGACGCCGGCATCAGCTACGTCATCATCGGCACCGCCGCGGTCAAGAACCCCGGCCTGCTGCGCGATGCCTGCGCCGCCTTCCCCGGCCACATCATCGTCGGCCTGGACGCCAAGGACGGCAAGGTCGCCACCGACGGCTGGAGCAAGCTCACCGGCCACGAGGTGGTCGATCTGGCCAAGAAGTTCGAGGACTACGGCGTCGAGAGCATCATCTACACCGACATCGGCCGCGACGGCATGCTCTCGGGCATCAACATCGAGGCGACCGTGCGCCTGGCGCAGGCGCTGAAGATCCCGGTGATCGCCTCCGGCGGCCTGTCCAACATCCAGGACATCGAGGCGCTGTGCGCGGTCGAGAAGGAAGGCGTCGAGGGCGTGATCTGCGGCCGCTCGATCTACACCGGCGACCTCGACTTCGCCGCCGGCCAGGCCCGCGCCGACGCGCTGGGCGGCGTGGCGGGCTGAGCACCATGCTGGCCAAGCGCATCATTCCCTGCCTGGACGTGACCGGCGGGCGTGTCGTCAAGGGCGTCAACTTCGTCGGCCTGCGCGACGCGGGCGATCCCGTAGACATCGCCGCGCGCTACAACGACCAGGGCGCCGACGAGCTGACCTTCCTCGACATCACCGCCACCAGCGACGGCCGCGACCTGATCCTGCACATCATCGAGGCGGTGGCCTCGCAGGTCTTCATCCCGCTGACG
>JAUPTP010000363.1 GCA_030918015.1 Pseudomonadota bacterium | reverse complement strand
GACTTCGAGGAGGTGGCCGCGCGCATGCGCCCCTACCTGGCGCCGCACAAGCTCTCCGAGTGCAAGGTGGCCGCCCAGGTCGAGATCCTCGAGCAGGGCAACTGGAAGCTGACGATGGAGAACAACCGCGAGTGCTACCACTGCGTGGGCAACCATCCGGAGCTGACCATCTCGCTCTACGAGCACGGCTTCGGCGCGCAGCCGGGCCCGCAGAACGCCGAGGGCATCGCGCAGTTCGAGCAGATCGTGCGTGACAGCCACGCCCGCTGGGAAGCGATGGGCCTGCCCAGCGCCCGCATGGAAGAGCTCGACACCCGCGTCACCGGTTTTCGCACCCAGCGCCTGCCGCTGGACCGCGCCGGCGAGTCGCAGACCCTGAGCACCGAGGTGGCCTGCAAGAAGCTGCTGGCCGACTTCACCGAGAAGTCGCTCGGCGGCCTGTCGTTCTGGACGCAGCCCAACTCCTGGCACCACTTCATGAGCGACCATGTCATCAGCTTCTCGGTGATTCCGCTGAGCGCGGGCCGCACGCTGGTGCGCACCACCTGGTGCGTGCACAAGGACGCGGTCGAAGGCGTGGACTACACCGTCGACAACCTGACCGCGGTCTGGAACGCCACCAACGACCAGGACCGCCGCCTGGTCGAGCTCTCTCAGGCCGGCGTGGCCAGCAGCGCCTACCAGCCCGGCCCCTACTCGCCCTTCACCGAAGGGCTGGTCGAGGCCTTCTGCACCTGGTATGTGGACCGCATGCGCGCCGGCCTGAGCGCCGCGGCGCGCTGAGGGTGGCGGGCGGTTTTCGGCACGCTTATTGCAGCATGCTTCTTGCCAACACCCCGATCCGACCATGACTGCCATCTACCCCGATCTGGCCGATGCCCCGGCTCCCGTCTGGGAGGCGGATGACGAGGTGTTCGTGTGCCTGCGGGTGATCGACGAGACGCCGGACGTGCGCACCTTCGTGCTGCGTCTGCTGGAGGCGCCGCGCAGCTTCCGCTACCGGCCGGGCCAGTTCGTCACCCTGGCGCTGGACCTCGACGGCGAGCGCGTGATGCGCTGCTACACCCTCAGCTCCAGCCCGACCCGGCCCGGCACGCTGGCCATCACCGTCAAGCGGGTGCCCGGCGGGCGGGTGTCGAACTGGCTGCACGATCACCTGCGGCCGGGCGGGCGGGTTTCCGTCACCGGGCCGGCGGGCCAGTTCTGCTTTCCGGCCGGGCCGGTGGCGGTGCCGGCGCGCGGCCAGCTCTACCTGTCGGCGGGCAGCGGCATCACGCCGCTGATGTCGATGTCGCGCGCCTGGGCCGACCTCGGGCTGGACGCCGACGTGCAGTTCATCCACGCCGCGCGCACGCCGCAGGATGTCGTCTTCGCCGACGAGCTTGCGCTGATGGCGCGGCAGCTGCCGCGCTGGCGCGCCAGCGTGGTCTGCGAGGGCCGCGGCAGCACGCCCGGCTACGGCGGCCTGCTCGGCCGGCTGTCGCTGCCGATGCTGCGCGCGCAGGCGCCCGACCTGCTCGAGCGCGAGGTCTGGTGCTGCGGCCCGGCGCCCTTCATGGCCGCGGTGCGCGCGATGCTGATCGAGGCCGGCTTCGACATGAGCCGCTACCACGAGGAAAGCTTCAGCTTCGAGGCGCCGGCCGCCGCCCCGACCGAGCCCGCCCCGGCGCCGGTCGAGGCGGGCACGCCCGAGCCGGCACCGCGCTTCACGGTCACGCTCAAGCGCGGCGAGCGCTTCGAGTGCGGCCCGGACGAGACACTGCTGGAGGCGGCGCGCCGCGCCGGCCTGCGCTGGCCCTTCAGCTGCTCGAGCGGCGTGTGCGGCACCTGCCGCACGCGGCGCGTCTCGGGCGAGGTGCAGATGAGCCAGGGCGGCGGCCTGCGCCCGCGCGAGGTGGCCCAGGGCTGGATGCTGCCCTGCTGCAGCCGCCCGCTCGGGGATCTCGAGCTTGACCGCTAGGGCCCGCCCGCTGTCCATTGCGATGACGAATCCTTCCCCTTCCACGACGACTGCCCGGGAGCCGCGCATGTCCAGACCCAAGATCCAGATCCGTGACCTGACCAAGGTCTTCGGCAACAAGCCCGATGCGGCGCTGGCGATGCTGAGCCAGGGCCTCGGCAAGGACGAGATCTTCCAGCGCACCGGCCAGGTGGTCGGTGTCAACAAGGTCGGCTTCGAGGTGCAGGCCGGCGACATCTACGTGCTGATGGGCCTGTCGGGCTCGGGCAAGTCGACGCTGATCCGGCTGATCAACCGCCTGGTCGAGCCGACCGCCGGCTCCATCGTCGTCGATGGCGACGATGTCGCGCGCATGCCGCTGCCCGAGCTGATGCGCTGGCGGCGCAAGCGCATCGCGATGGTCTTCCAGAGCTTTGCGCTGATGCCGCACCGCACGGTGCAGGACAATGTCGCCTTCGGCCTGGAGGTGGCCGGCGAGAACCCCAAGCGCTACCGCGACAAGGTGATGCAGGCGCTCGAGCAGGTCGGCCTGAAGGCCTATGCGGCCAAGTACCCGCGCCAGCTCTCCGGCGGCATGCAGCAGCGCGTGGGCCTGGCGCGCGCGCTGGCGGTCGACCCCGACATCCTGCTGATGGACGAGGCCTTCTCGGCGCTGGACCCGCTCAAGCGCACCGAGATGCAGGACCTGATGCTGGACCTGCAGCGCGAGCACCGCCGCACCATCGTCTTCGTCTCGCACGACCTGGAAGAAGCCCTGAAGATCGGCTCGAAGATCGCGATCATGGAGGGCGGCAACCTGGTCCAGGAGGGCTCGCCGCACGAGATCGTCACCAGCCCCGCCAACGACTATGTGCGCCGCTTCTTCCGGGGCGTGGACACCTCGCGCTACCTGACCGCGGCCGATCTGGTCGACCGCAGCGCCGCCCCGGTGGCCGGCATCGCGCTGGCCGGCGGCAGCTGCCGGCTGCACGCCACCACCACCCTGCCCGAGACGCTGCACACCGTGCTCGGCCTCGACCAGCCCGTCAGCGTCTTCGACGACGCCGAGCGCCTGCTGGGCTGCATCACCCCCCGCAGCCTGCTTCTCAAGATCGCGAGCACCCGCCATGCCAGCTGATTTCCTGCAAGACCTGATCGGCGAGGGCAAGAACCTGCTGCCGCTGGGCGCCCTGGTCAACGACGCCGTCAAGCTGCTGCTCGAGCAGGGCGGCGGCCTCTTCGACGTGATCGGCGCGCTGGTCGAGGGCTTTGCCAGCCAGATCGAGGCCGGCCTGCTGGCGATTCCGTCCTGGCTGGTGATGATCGCGGTGATGGCGCTGGGCGTGTGGCGGCTGAACTGGCGCTTCGGCCTGTTCGCGCTGGCCAGCCTGCTGGTGATCCGCATCATCGGCTTCTGGGACCAGACCGCGGTGACGCTGGCCCTGGTGTTCTCGGCCACGCTGATCAGCATCATCGTGGGCGTGCCGCTGGGCATCCTGTGCGCGCGCAGCGACCGCTTCAACGCGCTGCTGCGCCCGGTGCTGGACTTCATGCAGACCATGCCCGCCTTCGTCTACCTGATCCCGGCGGCGATGCTCTTCGGCCTGGGCCGGGTGCCGGGTATCCTGGCCACCGTCGTGTTCGCGATGCCGCCGGTGGTGCGCCTGACCGCGCTGGGCATCCGCCAGGTCAGCAGCGAGCAGGTCGAGGCCGGCCAGGCCTTCGGCTGCACCTCGATGCAGCTGCTG
>JAUPTP010000362.1 GCA_030918015.1 Pseudomonadota bacterium | reverse complement strand
AGCGCGCCGGACTTGGCACCGCCCAGCGCGCGCAGCCGGTGACCGCGCGCGGCCGAGTCCGCACCGATCCAGCCGCCGTCCAGCGCAGGCAGCGCCGCATCGCAGCCGGCCAGGCCCAGCGCGGGCAGCGCGGCCAGTCCGGCCAGCAGCTCGCGGCGCCTCAACGCGGCGCCCCCCACTCCTCCTCGAACAGCCGCACCAGGCGCTGGTCGGACAGGCGGTTGGGCGCCTCCTCGGTGCGGGCCATGTCGGGCGGGAACCGCAGCAGCGTCGCCATCACCTCGGGCGTCAGGAAGCGCAAGCCCTCGGGCAGCGCGCGCGCCAGACGCCACGGCCGGTGGCCGGCCAGGATGAAGCCCCACTCGCCGAAGCTGGGCACCAGCGCGTGGTAGGGCGTGATCGTCAGCCCGGCCGCCTCCAGCGTCGCCGCCACCGTCCAGAAGCTGCGCCGCGCCACCAGCGGCGAGGTGGTCTGCACCACCATGAAGCCGCCCGCGGCCAGGTGCTGGTCGACGATCGGATAGAAGCTCGTCGAGTAGAGCTTGCCGACCGCGAAGTTGCCGGGGTCGGGGAAGTCGATGACGATCACGTCCCAGGTGGCGGCCGGGTCGCGCTGCGCCTCCAGCCAGGCGAAGGCGTCGGCGTTGACCACCGTGACCCGGGGCGAGCGCAGCGCGCCGCGGTTCAGCGCCACCAGCCGCGGCTCGGTCGAGAACAGCCGCGTGACCTGCGCGTCCAGGTCCACCAGCGTGACCTGCTCGACCGAGGGGTATTTCAGGATCTCGCGCACCGCCAGCCCGTCGCCGCCGCCCAGCACCAGCACCCGGCGCGGCGCGCCGTGCGCGGCCATCGCCGGATGCACCAGCGCCTCGTGGTAGCGGTACTCGTCGCGCTCGTGGAACTGCAGGTTGCCGTTGAGGAAGAGCCGCAGGCCCGCGCGCCCGCCGGTCACGACGATGCGCTGGTAGTCGCTGGAGGCCACATGCAGGATGTGGTCGCCGTAGTAGCGGTCCTCGGCCCAGGTGGTCAGCCGCTCGGCGCCGGCCAGCGCCGCCAGCAGCACCGCCACCGTGGCGCCGGCCGCCAGCGCCAGCGCCCGCCGACGGCGCAGCTCGGCGCGGAACAGCCACAGCGCCCACACCGCCACGCCCGCGTTCATCAGCCCGAACACCAGCCCGGTGCGGATCAGCCCGAGCTGCGGCACCAGCAGCAGCGGGAAGGCCAGCGCCACCACCAGCGCGCCCAGGTAGTCGAAGGTCAGCACCTGCGACACCAGGTCCTTCAGGCCGTAGCGCTCGCGGAAGCGCCGCTGCAGCAGCCGCATCACCAGCGGGATCTCCAGCCCGACCAGCGCGCCCACCGCCAGCACCAGCGCATGCAGGATCGCCTGGAAGGCGCCGGCGGCCGAGGCCGGCAGCAGGTTGTGCGCGACGAACAGGCCGGCGGGCATCAGCCCGCCCACCGCGCCCACCAGCAGCTCCACGCCGATGAACTGCGCCACCAGCTGGCGCTCGACGAAGCGGCTCAGCCACGAGCCCAGCCCCATCGCGAACAGGTAGGTGCCGATGACGGTCGAGAACTGCCGGATCGAGTCGCCGACCAGATAGCTCGCCAGGGCGCCCGCCGCCAGCTCGTAGACCAGGCCGCAGGCGGCGATCAGGAAGACCGAGCCCAGCAGCGTGATCTCGGCCGGCGAGATGCGGGCCTTCACCCGTGGATCGCCGCCGCCACGATCTGCCCGATCGCGATGAACATCGCGCCGACGACGATGGCCAGCGCCACGTTCCTGTGCTCGACCAGCTCCTCCCAGAGCTTGTAGGGCGTGAGCCGGTCGATGACGACGAAGCTGACCCACAGCACGACCACGCCGATGACGGCGTACAGGATCGAGCCGAGGATCACCGCGGGCTTGAGCATCTCCATGGAATCTTCTCCGGGTTGCGGGTGACTTGCGGGTTACTTGTGGCCGCCTCCGCCGCCCCCGCTGCTGCCGCCGCCCCAGGACGAGCCGCCATAGGAGCCGCCCGAGGAGGACGAGGAGGTGCGCTGGCGCGCCAGGCATTGCTGGAGCTCGGCGCTGGTCTCGCCGAACGTCTGCCGGACCTCGGTGCAGCCATCGTCGCTGCAGCGCGTCATCAGCAGCAGGACGGCCAGCACCAGCAGCACCAGGATGATGACACCGACCGTGCCGATGCCGCCGCCGGCCACCGGCGCGGCGTCGCGCGCCAGCGCCGCGCCGGCCTGCGCGTCCAGCCCGAAGGCCTGGGCGACCGCACGCGCCTCCAGCGTCTCGCCGGCCGACCAGGTGATCTCGCCGCCGCCGGGGCCGGCGGTCTGCTCGCGGCTCAGGCGCCTGCGGCGGTTCGGGCCCTCGCCTTCGTAGTCGGTGACCTCGACCGGCTCGTCGCGGCGGAGGCGCCAGTAGAACTCGCCGATCACATGGACCGTCCTGGCGCGGTAGTGCCAGCGCTGCGCATGGCGGGCGCCGGCCCAGGTGGCGCGGTCGCCCTGCACCACCGGCACGCCGGTCAGCGGCCGCACCCAGCTCCAGCCCTCCTCGGTGTCGACCAGGAAGACGAAGCCCTCGGTCGGGTGGTAGAGCAGGTATTCGCGCCAGAAGGTCTGCTCGTCGTCGCTGCCCGGCGCGGGCAGGTCGCAGCGCTCCAGGTAGCCGACCACCTGCCAGGGCAGCGGCTGCGGCGCGCCCAGCGCCAGCGTGCCGACCGTGCCCAGCGGGATCTGCGGCTCGGTGACCGCGTTCTGCGCGAAGTGCGCCAGATCGGCGCCGACGCCCTGCGACACGTCGACCACCGCACGGCACTGGCCGCAGGTGACCGACCGGGTGCTGTCCAGCCGGATCTCCAGCGAGGCGCCGCAGCTCGGGCACTCGATGCTGCGCCCGGCCAGCGTCTTCTCGCTGCCCAGGCCGCGCAGGCCGGCGAGCTGCAGCTCGGCCAGCCGCACCGCGCGGCCGACCGACCACTGCGGCCGCGCCGGCTCGACGTAGTCGAGCGTGCCGACCTCGTCCTGGGCATTGCGCAGGTCGGCGATGACCCAGGCGTGATCCGGCCCGGTGCGCTGCGGCGGGCGCGGCAGCTCGCCTTCGGCGGCATGCACATGGGCCTGCACCACCGAGGCGACCTCCCAGGCGCGCCCGTCGATCAGCGCCTTCTGGCCGGGAAACAGCGTGCCGGCCTGTGGCACGCGGTCGGCCAGGGGCCGGTCCAGCGCCAGCACATAGGCGCCGTTGTCCTCCGACAGCCAGGCGCTGCGCCCGGCGGATGCGCCCTCGCCCGGGTCGCCCGCGCCACCGGCGTCGAACAGCGCATGCCACTCGGTCCAGCGCCCGTCGGCATAGGCGTACTGGAGGCGGCCGACCAGCGTGAAGGCCGCGCCCTGCCAGCGCCCGGTGACGCCGAGCTGCAGCGGCGAATGGTCGTCGAACAGCTCGGCGCTCTCGCCGATGCGGCGCAGCGCCTCGCCCTCGCGCACCAGCGTCGAGCGGCAGTGGCCGCACACCGCGCTGGCCGAGGCCGCCGAGCGGAACTCGACCGGCGCGCCGCAGTTCGGACAGGCCGCGCGGTAGGCGCGGTAGGTCTCGGCCACCTCAGACCAGCTTCTTCAGCAGCTCGGTCTTCTTGGCGGTGAACTCCTCGTCGGTGAGGATGCCGCGGGCCTTCAGATCGGCG
>JAUPTP010000361.1 GCA_030918015.1 Pseudomonadota bacterium | reverse complement strand
GATCGTGCTGATCGACGAGCTGCAGCCGGGGGTGGCGGCCAAGACGGTGAACGACCGCTTCGTCGCCCAGCTGCGCGAGGCGCTGGGCGGCCAGCAGCCGCACGCGATGCTGACCCGCTCGATGCGCGGCGCCTTCGAGGCGGGCGTGGCCCACTGGGAAGAGGCCGGCGCCGAGCTGCTGCTGCGCGAGACGGCGCAAGCCGGCCAGCCGCCGCGCCCGGTGCTGGCGCAGGTCAGCGCCACCGAGTTCATCGCCCGCGCGGCGCTGCGGGAAGAAGTCTTCGGCCCGAGCAGCCTGATCGTGCGCGCGGCGTCCTTGAGCCAGGCGCTGCAGGTGCTGCAGGCGGTGGGCGGCAGCCTGACGGTGACGCTCTGGGGCGTGGAGCAGGACGGCGACCGGGCCCGCGCCCTGGTGCGCGGCGCGATGGCGATCGCCGGTCGGGTGCTGTTCGCGGGCGTGCCCACCGGCGTGGCGGTGACCGCCGCGCAGCAGCACGGCGGCCCGTGGCCGAGCAGCACCCGCCCCGAGAGCACCTCGGTGGGCGACGCGGCCCTCGCGCGTTTCCTGCGCCCGGTGTGCCTGCAGGACGCGCCGACCTGGCTGGTCGGGCGTCAGGGGCGGCCGGTTTGAACGTTCAAACTCGCGGAAGGAGTCACGCATGACGATGAACCGCCGGGCCGCCGGTGCCCGAACCCTCGCCCTGGCCCTGGGCAGCCTGGGGACTGCGCTGATGCCGACCGGAACCGCGCTGGCGCAAGGCCAGAAGGCACCGGCCTGGCCGGACAAGCCGGTGCGCATCGTCGTGCCCTATCCGCCTGGCGGATCGTCCGACATCATCGCCCGCGCGATCGCGCAGCCGCTGTCGCAGGCGCTGGGCCAGACGGTGGTCGTCGACAACCGCGCCGGGGCCAACGGCAACACCGGCGCCGACGCGGTGGCCAAGGCCACCGACGGCCACACGCTGCTGCTGTGTGACGTCGGCGCGCTGGCGATCTCGCCCTCGGTCTACCCGAAGCTGCCCTTCGACCCGAGCCGTGACCTGCGCGGCGTCGGCATGCTGGCCTATTCGCCGCATCTGCTGGTGGTGCATCCGTCGGTGCCGGCGAACAATCTGACCGAGCTGGTGGCGCTGTCGAAGCGCGAGCGGCTGAACTTCGCCGTTACCGCCATTGGCAGTGCGCCGCACCTGGCCGGCGTCGCGGTCGAGAAGGCCACCGGCGCGCAGTGGAACTACATCCCGTACAAGGGCGGCTCGCAGGCGATCAGCGACACCCTCGCCGGCCAGACGCAGATCCTGATGAACGGCATGCTGGCGACGCTGCCGCAGGTGCAGTCAGGCAAGCTCAAGGTGCTGGGCGTGTCCAGGGCCAGCCGGGTGCCGCTGCTCGCGCAGGTGCCGACCCTCGCCGAGCAGGGCGTCAAGGGTTTCGAGTCCGGCACCTGGCAGGGCGTGATGATGCCCGCCGCCACACCGCCGGCGGTGGTGCAGAAGCTCTCGGCCGAGCTGACCCGCATCATCCGCTCGCCCGAGGTGCGCGAGCGCCTGGTCGCGCAGGGCGCCGAGGTGCGCACGATGAACCCGACCGAGCTGGCCAGCTTCTTCGAGCAGGAACGCCGGCGCTGGGCCCAGGTGGTCGCGCAGGGCGGGGTGAAGCCCGAATGACGGCGCCCGGGCAGGAGAGCCGCCCCCGGCTGCTGCAGGCCGGCCCGCTGCTGCCGGCGCTGGAGCAGGCGCTGGCCGCGCGCTACGCGATGCAGCGCCTGGGCGACCAGGCCGATCAGTCGGCCTTTCTGGCCGTGCACGGCGCGGACTTCGTGGGCTATGTCACCTCGGCGGTCATGGGGCTGGACGCGGCGCGGCTGGCGCAGCTGCCGCGCCTGCGGGTGGTGTCGAGCTTCGGCGTCGGGCTGGACCGCATCGATCTGGCGGCGGCGGCCGCACGCGGGGTGCAGGTCGGCCACACGCCGGGCGTGCTCGACGACTGCGTGGCCGACCACGCCTTCGCGCTGCTGCTCGACACGATGCGCCGGCTCAGCGCGGCCGACCGCTTCGTGCGGCGCGGCGACTGGCCGGCCGGGCCCTTCGGGCTGTCGCGGCGGGTCAGTGGCGCGCGGCTGGGGCTGGTCGGCTTCGGTCGCATCGGCCAGACCATCGCGCGGCGCGCGAGCGGCTTCGACATGGCGGTGCGCTACCACAGCCGCCGCCCGGTCGAGGGCGCGGCCTGGTCGCACGAACCCTCGCTGCACGCGCTGGCCGCCTGGGCCGATGTGCTGGTGGTGATCACCGCCGGCGGCGCGGCGACCCGGCACCTGATCGACCGCGCGGTGCTCGACGCGCTCGGGCCCGAGGGCTTCCTGGTGAACGTCGCGCGCGGCAGCGTGGTCGACGAGGCGGCGCTGGTCGAGGCGCTGCAGGCCGGGCGCATCGCCGGGGCGGGGCTGGACGTGTTCGCCGACGAGCCGCGCGTGCCCGAGGCGCTGCGCGGGCTGGACACGGTCGTGCTGACCCCGCATGTCGCCAGCGCCACCCGCGAGACCCGCCAGGCGATGGCCGATCGGGTGATCGACAACCTCGAGGGCTTCTTCCGCGATGGGCGGGTGCGCTTTGCGGCCTCGCCGGGCTGACGGCCGATAATGGCGGCGTGATGTCTTTCCCTCGCCCTGGAGGCGCTGCCGTGTTCGATGACCTGCGCCTGGGCGACCTGAAGACCTTCGGGCTGGTCATCCGCCATGGGGGCTTCAGCGCCGCGTCGCGGGCCTGCGCCACCCCGCAGACCACCATCAGCAAGCGGGTGGCCTCGCTCGAGCAGGCCCTGGGCGTGAAGCTGCTGCACCGCACCCCCCGGCAGGTGCGCCTCACCGAGGACGGCCAGCGGGTCTATGCCTGGGTCCGGCGCCTGCTCGACGATGTGAGCGACATGGGCGACGAGCTGGCTGCGGCGCGCGGCGAGCCGGTCGGGCCGCTGCGCATCAGCGCGAGCATGCGGCTGGGGCGCGCCTATGTCGCGCCGGTGCTGGCCGCGCTCAAGCGCGATCACCCGGCGCTGGACATCACGCTGGACATCGTCGACCGCCCGGTGAATCTGGTGGCCGAGGGCCTGCACCTGGACGTGCGCACCGGCGAACCGACCGAGCCCGGCCTGATCGGTCACCGCATCTTCTGCAGCGAGCGCATCCTGTGCGCCTCGCCGGACTATCTGCGGGCGCACGGTCAGCCCAGCGACTTCGAGGCGCTGCGCGAGCACCGCTGCCTGCTGTTCAAGGACCGCATCGACCCGCCGGGCCTGTGGCGGCTGCACGGTCCGCGCGGGTGGGAGACGATGAGCGTGCGCTCCGATCTCACCTCCAACGACAACGAGGTGGTGCTGACCTGGGCCGAGGCCGGGCTGGGCATCATGCTGGCCACCGACTGGTTCTTCGCCGACAGCCTGGCGAGCGGCCGGCTTGCCCGGGTGCTGCCGGGCTGGTCGCAGCCGGCGGACGTCTGGGTGGTGTCGGCCAGCCGCACCGCGCAGTCGGCCAAAGTGCGGGTGTTCATCGAACGGCTGCGCGCCGAGATGGCGGCCCGGCTGGCGTGCTGACGCCCGCTCAGCCGGGGCGGCCTTCGCCCAGCGTCTGCAGCAGCTGCTCCAGCCCCTGCGCGAAGGCCTCGCGGTGCTGCGGCGCCAGCTGCAGCGAGAGCTGGATGCGGCC
>JAUPTP010000360.1 GCA_030918015.1 Pseudomonadota bacterium | reverse complement strand
GATCAGGAAGGGATAGTCCTTCTTCGCCACCCAGGGCAGCGAGTCCAGCGGCAGGCGGTAGCCCATCGGCGAGTCGCCGGGCACCAGGTACATGCGCTCGTCGCGGAAGAACCACGGGCCGGTGACCCAGCGCGGGCCGCCCAGCGCCGGGCCCTCGGCCGGCTTGATCGGCAGCACATAGCCGATCTCCTGCTCCAGGCCCTGGTCGAAGACGCGGCGCAGGCGCATGCGCTCGAGCTCGTCGTCCAGCCGCGAGTCGAAGGGGTCGACGTTGACCGGCAGGCGACGCTCGCGCCACAGGTAGTACCAGGTGTCCTCATAGCCGGTCTGCACGAACTCGTCGGTCAGGCCCAGGCGCGCGGTCAGGCCGAGCATGAAGCGCCGGGCGTCGGCCGAGGTGTACTGGTGGTTGTCGCGCTCGTCGGCGAACAGCGACATGTCATGCCAGCACGGCTGGCCGTCGGTGCGCCAGTAGGCCGACAGCGCCCAGCGCGGCAGCTGCTCGCCCGGGTACCACTTGCCCTGGCCGAAGTGCAGGAAGCCGCCCTGCGCGTACTCGTCGCGCAGGCGCTGCACCAGCTCGGTGGCGTAGAGCCGCTTCGTCGGGCCCAGCGCGTCGGTGTTCCACTCGGCGCCGTCGCGGTCGTCGACCGACACGAAGGTCGGCTCGCCGCCCATCGTCAGGCGCACGTCGCCGCCGACCAGCTCGGCATCGACCTGCTCGCCCAGCGCCAGCACCGCGGACCACTGGTCCTCGGTGTAGGGCTTGGTCACGCGCGGGGATTCCCAGATGCGGGAGATCTTCATCTCGTGCGCGAACTCGACCTCGCACTCGTCGACCGCGCCGGTGATCGGCGCCGCGCTCGAGGGCTGGGGCGAGCAGGCCAGCGGGATGTGGCCCTCGCCGGCCAGCAGGCCGGAGGTCGGGTCCAGACCGATCCAGCCCGCGCCCGGCAGATAGACCTCGCACCAGGCGTGCAGGTCGGTGAAGTCGACCTCGGTGCCGCTGGGGCCGTCCAGGGCGACGACGTCGGACTTCAGCTGGATCAGGTAGCCCGAGACGAAGCGCGCGGCCAGGCCCATGTGGCGCAGCGTCTCCACCAGCAGCCAGCCGGTGTCGCGGCAGGAGCCCGAGGCCTTGGTCAGCGTCTCCTCCGGCGTCTGCACGCCCGGCTCGAGGCGGATGGTGTAGCGGATCTCGTTCTGCAGGCGCTGGTTCAGCCCGACCAGGAAGTCGATCGTGCGCACCTCGCTGCGGTCGATCGTGTCGAGGAAGGCCTGCAGCGCGGGCGTGGCCGGCGCCGGCTCCATGTACGGCGCCAGCTCCTGCTTGAGGCCGTCCTCGTAGACGAAGGGGAAATTCTCGGCCCCCGGCTCCAGGAAGAAGTCGAAGGGGTTGTAGACCGACATCTCGGCCACCAGGTCGACCGTCACCTTGAACTGCGTGGTCTTCTCCGGGAAGACCAGGCGCGCCAGGTAGTTCGAGAACGGGTCCTGCTGCCAGTTGACGAAGTGGGTCTCGGGCTCGACGCGCAGCGAGTACGACAGCACCGGCGTGCGGCAGTGCGGCGCCGGGCGCAGACGCACCACCTGCGCCGACAGGTTCACCGGCCGGTCGTACCGGTAGTGCGTGACGTGATGGAGAGCGACGTGAATGGACACGGCAAAATCTTTCTTTAAATGAAAATACAGCCCCGGCGATTGTCGTGCCCGCGCATGACGGCGCGATGCACGGCAGATCGCCGGGGCGGCGGGGCCGGCGCCGTGATCAGCCGACCGCGACGAGGAAGTCGCGGCTGATGCCCGCGCCCAGCTCGTTGACGCGGTCCAGGAACTGCGTCAGATAGGCATGCAGGCCGGTGGCGAGGATCTCGTCGATGCGGCCGTACTCCAGGTCGGCATGCAGCCGCCCGGCGCGGCGCAGCGTCTCCGAGGACTGGTCGTTGGCGACCAGCTTCAGGTTGACCAGCACCTCCTGGGTGCAGGCCGCCAGCGAGCGCGGCATGTCCGGGCGCAGGATCAGCAGCTCGGCGACCTTGTCCGACTGGATGACGTTGCGGTAGACCTTGCGGTAGACCTCGAAGCCGGAGACCGAGCGCAGGATCGCGGCCCAGTGGTAGAAGTCGTACTCCTGGTCGCGGTCGTCGGCGGCGCCGTAGAAGTCGCTCTCGACCGCATGGAACTTGACGTCGAGCAGCCGCGCGGTGTTGTCGGCGCGCTCCAGGAAGGTGCCGATGCGCACGAAGTGCAGCGCCTCGTCCTGCAGCATCGTGCCGACCTGCACGCCGCGCGAGAGGTGCGAGCGGAACTTGACCCACTCGAACAGCGCGCTGGGGTCGCGCTCGAGCAGGCCGTCGCGCAGCAGGCGGTTGAACTCCAGCCAGGTCTGGTTGGTGGTCTCCCAGACCTCGGTGGTCAGCGCGCCGCGCACCGCGCGGGCGTTCTCGCGTGCCGCGCGCAGGCAGCTCCAGATCGACGAGGGATTGCGTTCGTCGCGGACCATGTAGGTCATGACGGTGGCGGCGGTCACGTCACCGTAGCGGCGGGCGAAGTCGCCGCTGAGCTCGGAGATGCTCAGCAGGCCGCGCCAGCCCAGCTCGGAGACGGCAGCCGACTGCGGCAGCAGCGCGGTCTGGTAGTTGACGTCGAGCATCCGGGCGGTGTTCTCGGCGCGCTCCATGTAGCGCGACATCCAGAACAGGTGGTCGGCGGTTCGAGACAGCATTCGGAAATCCTTGACCTTGTCTTTCGTTTTCGTTGTGCGGGCGCCGGGCCCGGCTCAGTCCTCGAGCACCCAGGTGTCCTTGGTGCCGCCCCCCTGCGAGGAGTTGACCACCAGCGAGCCCTCCTTCAGGGCCACGCGGGTCAGGCCGCCGGGCACCATCTGCACCTCGTTGCGGCCCGACAGCACGAAGGGGCGCAGGTCGATGTGACGCGGCGCGATGCCCTTCTCGACGAAGGTCGGACAGGTCGACAGGCTCAGCGTCGGCTGCGCGATGTAGTTGCCGGGGTTGGCGATCAGGTGCTCGCGGAACGTCGCGATCTCGTCCTTGCTCGCGGCCGGTCCGACCAGCATGCCGTAGCCGCCGGCGCCATGCACCTCCTTGACGACCAGCTCGGGCAGGTGGTCGAGCACATAGCGGAAGTCGTCGCTCTCGCGGCAGAGGTAGGTCGGGACGTTGTTCAGGATCGGCTTCTCGCCGAGGTAGAACTCGATCATCCTCGGCACGTAGGCGTAGATCGACTTGTCGTCGGCCACACCGGTGCCGATCGCGTTCGACAGCGTCACGTTGCCGGCGCGGTAGGCCGCCAGCAGGCCGGGGCAGCCCAGCGAGGAGTCCGGCCGGAAGGCAAGCGGGTCGAGGAAGTCGTCGTCGAGGCGACGGTAGATCACGTCGACGCGCTTCGGGCCGCGCGTGGTGCGCATGAAGACGAAGTTGTCCTTGACGAACAGGTCCTGGCCCTCGACCAGCTCGACGCCCATCTGCTGCGCGAGGAACGCATGCTCGAAGTAGGCGCTGTTGTACATGCCGGGGGTCAGCACCACCACCGTCGGGTCGTTGACGCCGGCCGGCGCCACGTCGCGCAGCGTCTCCAGCAGCAGGTCCGGGTAGTGGGCGACCGGCGCGATGCGGTGCAGGGCGAACAGCTCCGGGAACAACCGCATCATCATCTTGCGGTTCTCGAGCATGTAGCT
>JAUPTP010000359.1 GCA_030918015.1 Pseudomonadota bacterium | reverse complement strand
CAGAGCAGGAAGTACATCAGCGCGACGCAGCCATAGACGGCCAGCGGCTGGAAGGTGGCGTTGACGATCATCGTGCCGGCGCGGGTCAGCTCGACGAAGCCGATCACCGAGGCCAGCGCGGTGCCCTTGATGACCTGCACCAGGAAGCCGACCGTCGGCGCCACCGCGATGCGCAGCGCCTGCGGGCCGACCACATGGCGCATCGTCTCGCCGAAGGACAGCGCCAGGCTGCCGGCGGCCTCCCACTGGCCGCGCGGCACCGCCTCGACGCTGCCGCGCCAGATCTCGCACAGGAAGGCCGAGGCGTAGAGCGTCAGCGCGAGGGCCGCTGCGGCCCAGGCCGGCACGTCCAGCCCCAGCAGCGCCAGGCCGAAGTAGGCCAGAAAGAGCTGCATCAGCAGCGGCGTGCCCTGGAACAGGCGCACATGCAGCACCACCAGCGGCGCCAGGCGCGGTCGCGCCAGCCGCAGCAGCAGCAGGCCCAGACCGAGCAGCCCGCCGCCGACGAAGGCCGCCAGCGACAGCAGCACCGTCCAGCGCGCCGCCAGCATCAGGTTGCGCAGGATGTCCCACAAGGTGAAGTCGACCATGGCGGCTCACCTCCCCGCGGCCGCACGGCGGCCGAAGATCCAGCGCGGCCCGAGCTCGTCGAGCAGCCGGCGCAGCAGCAGCGACAGCCCGAGGTAGATCGCCGCGCCGATCAGGAAGGCCTCGAAGGCGCGGAAGTTGCGGCTCTGGATCAGGTTGGCCTGGTAGCTCAGCTCGGCCGCGGCGATCTGGCCGCAGACCGACGAGCCCAGCATCACGATGATGATCTGCCCGACCAGCGCCGGCCAGACCCGGCCGAGCGCCGGCGGCAGCACCACCCGCAGGAAGACCTGCCGCTCGTCGAGCGCCAGGCTGCGCGCGGCCTCGATCTGGCCGCGCGGCGTCGCCTCCAGGCCGGCGCGCACGATCTCCGCGGCATAGGCGCCCAGATTGACCGTCATCGCGATCAGCGCCGCCGCTTCCGGCGAGAGCTTCACGCCGGCCGCCGGCAGCCCGAAGAACACGAAGAAGAGCTGGACGATGAAGGGCGTGTTGCGCACCAGCTCCACATAGGCCACGACCGGCCAGCGCCAGGCCGCCGGCCCCCAGACCCGCATCCAGGCGCAGGCCACGCCCACGGCGGTGCCCAGCGCGGCCGAGAGCGCGGTCAGCGCCACCGTCAGCGCCGCGCCCCGCGCCAGCAGCGGCCACTGCTCCAGCACCGCGGCGAAATCGAGCGAGATCATCGCGCCCGCCGTCACTGCGGCAGGTTGCCGGCCGGGCGGCCCAGCCAGCGCCTGGCCAGCCGGTCCAGCTCGCCCGAGCTGCGCGCTTCGGCAAGGATCTCGTTGACCCGGCCGCGCAGCGCGTCCTCGCCCTTGGCCACGCCGATGAAGTTCGGCGAATCCTTCAGCACGAACTTGTACTCGGTGCCGAGCTGCGGGTTGCGTGCCATCAGGTTGCCCGCCACCGAGGCGCCGGTGGCGATCGCCACGACCTGGCCCGAGACGAAGGCCGAGACGGTGGCGTTGTTGTCCTCGAAGCGGCGGATCTCGCTGTCGGCCGGCGCGATGCGGCTGAGCTCGATGTCCTCGATCGCGCCGCGGGTCACGCCCACCGTCTTGCCGGCCAGGTCGGCCGCGCTGCGGATCGTCACGCCCTTGGCGGCGAAGACCGCCTGGAAGAAGGGCGAGTAGGCCGCGGTGAAGTCGATCACCTTCTCGCGCTCCGGGTTCTTGCCCAGCGTCGAGATCACCAGATCGACCTTGCGGGTCTGCAGATAGGGAATGCGGTTGGCGCTGGTCACCGGCACCAGCTCGACCTTGACGCCCAGCCTGGTCGCGATCAGCTGCGCCATGTCGACATCCAGCCCCTGCGGCTTCAGGTCGGTGCCGACGAAGCCGTAGGGCGGAAAGTCGGTCGGGATGGCGATGGCGATCTGCTTGCGGCTGCCGATGTCGGCCAGCGCATCGGCCTGCGCCAGGCCGCAGAGGCCGAGGCCGGCGAGCAGGACAGCGGCGACAAGGCCACGGCGGGAAGCGGTCATGGAGCGGATTCCTTTGTTGAAGCTGACAGAAACTGTATGCACTTCCGTATTCAGTGCAATGCGTGTGCCAGCCTGCGCCCGCCCTCCAACCGGCAGGATCGCTCATCCTCGGTGCGTCGCGCACAAGAATGATGCACCTTCCGGGTGCATTTCACCCTTTTCAGGGCAGATTCTCCGCAATGCACAGCTCCACCGGCAGCGTGAGCTGCGCTGCGCGCGCGCGGGCCTCGGGCGGCTGGTCGAGCGCGGCGTGCATCGCATCGACCACCGTCTGCGCCAGGCGCGCGATCGGCGAGACCAGCACCAGGTCGACCACGCCGTCGATCAGCGCGCGGCGGTGCTCGGCGGTCAGGCCGTTGCAGACGGTGACCACATGGCGCGCGTGGCCCGGCGGGCGCTCGGCGCGCAGCGCGCGGATGATGCCCGGCGTGCCGCCGCCGCCGGCGTCGTACAGCCCGGCCAGGTCGGGATGGCGGTGCAGCAGGTCCAGCGTCGCCTCGTGCGCGAGCTGCTCGTCCTCCAGATTGACCTGGGTGTCGAGCACCCGCAGCTGCGGCGCGTGCTCGCGCAGGTAGGCGCGGAAGCTCATCTCGCTGGCCTCGTGGCCGAGGTAGCGGTGGCTGCCGACGAAGACCGCCACCGGCCCCGGCGCGAGCGCCAGCCGGCTGATCGCCCAGGCGGCGCTGCGGCCGCAGCGCCGCGGATCGACGCCGACATAGCCCGCGCGCAGCGGCGAGCCCAGGTCGCTCAGCAGCGCGAACACCGGCCGGCCGAGCCGGTGCAGCGCCTCGACCGTGGCGTCGACATGCGGATGGTCCACCGCGACCACCGCCAGCGCGTCGACCTCGCGGCCGAGCTCGAGCATCTGCCGCGCGATCGCCGCCGGGTCGGTCGCGTCCAGATGATCGATCACCGCCACGCCGGGGCGCGCATGGCGCGAGGCCGCCGCGCTGATCTCGCGCCCGAGCTCGCGGTAGAAGGCCTCGTGGCGGCGCAGCAGGCAGAAGCCCAGCGTGCGGGTGCGGCGCTCGCCGCGCTCCATCAGCCGAGCGCGCATCAGCGCCGCGCCGTGGTAGCCGATGCGCTCGGCCGCCTCGATCACCCGCAGCGCGGTGGCCTCGCGCACCGGCAGGCGGTTGTTGATGACGCGGTCGACGGTCGCCGTGCTCACCCCGGCGGCCTGCGCGACCGCCTCCAGCGTCGGCCGGGCGCTCATGCGCGGCCCTCGAACCGAGCGGGACTCGGGTTCTCCCGCGGTCCGGATGATGGAAATGACAGGATGCGCTGCGTCACGGCTGATCGCTTCTGATGGGAAATGATGGATGTCGATTGTCGCGCCTGCGGGGCCTGCCTACGATGCGTCCAGCCGGAATCGAAACGAATTTCCAGGCGCAACGGAAACGCAAAACAACCCACCGCCAGCGAGAGACAAGGACGATGAGCACGCATGACGACTACCGGATGATCGGCGGCGCCGCCGAGCGGGCGCAGGCCGCCGGCCTCGTGGGCGCCGAGTGGTACAGGAGCCCGGTGCCCCGCGCCACGCTGAAGGCGCTGATGAAGCGCGAGGACGCGCCCGCGATCCGCGACACGCTGCTGTGGTTCGCGCTGATCGCCGCCGCCGGCG
>JAUPTP010000358.1 GCA_030918015.1 Pseudomonadota bacterium | reverse complement strand
GGCGGCCGCGCGCGGCTTCCTCGACGAGCTGCGCCGGCAGCTCGCCGAGGGCGTGGCCGATCTCCCGGCGGACTGAGGCGCACCCCCTTGCACCCGCCTTGCCACTCCGGCAAGGCACGCTTCGAAAATCCATGCTTTCCGGCACGGCAGGGGCGCGGCACAGTGGCCTGGTTCCCTGGCCCCGCAAGGAGAGATTCCGGATGACCCGCGATGATGCGCTCGCCCTGGCCGAGCGTTACCTGGACGACGGCCGCTGCCGTCAGGACCTGGCCCGGCGCGTGGCGCTGGCCACCGAGAGCGATGCCGGCCAGCCCCCCGACGGGCGGCTGCGCGACTACCTGCACGACGAGATGCGCCCCGCGCTGGAGGCGCTCGGCTTCGAGGTGCGGCTGCATGACAACCCGGTGGCGGGCGCGCCGCCGCTGCTCACGGCCTGCCGCATCGAGTCGGCCGCGCTGCCGACGGTGCTGTGCTACGGCCACGGCGACGTGGTCTCGGGCCAGGCCGGGCGCTGGGGCGGCGGGCGCGATCCGTGGCGGCTGGAGGTCGACGGCGCGCACTGGTACGGCCGTGGCACCGCGGACAACAAGGGCCAGCACACGCTCAACCTGGGCGCGCTGGCGGCGGTGCTCGAGGCCAGGGGCGGGCGGCTCGGCTTCAACCTGACCTGGCTGATCGAGATGGGCGAGGAGGCGGCATCACCCGGCCTGCGCGCCTTCTGCGAGCGCGAGCGCGAGCGCCTGCGCGCCGATCTCTTCCTGTCGAGCGACGGCCCGCGGGTGCAGGCCGAGCGGCCGACGCTGTTCCTGGGCTCGCGCGGCGCGGTCAACTTCACGCTCAGGCTGCGCTGCCGCGAGCGCGGCTGCCATTCCGGCAACTGGGGCGGGGTGCTGCGCAACCCGGCCACCGTGCTGGCCGCGGCGATCGCCTCGATGGTGGATGCGCGCGGGCGGCTGCTCGTCGAGGCGCTGCGCGCGCCCGCGGTGCCGCCGGCGGTGCTGGCCGCGCTGGCCGAGGTGCCGATCGGTGGCGGCCCGGCCGACCCGGTCATCGATCCCGGCTGGGGCGAGACCGCGCTGGCGCCGGCGCAGCGGCTGATGGCGGCCAACACGCTCGAGGTCCTGGCGCTGGGCGCGGGCACGCCGCAGCGGCCGGTCAACGCGATCCCGCCCGAGGCGGTGGCGCATTGCCAGCTGCGCTTCATCGCCGGCACGCCCTGGCAGGATCTGGCCGGCATCGTGCGCCGGCATCTGGACGCGCGCGGCTTCGAGGACATCGCGGTCGAGATCACGCTGGCCGGCGCTGCCACCCGGATGATGCCCGATGCGCCCTGGGTCGCCTGGGCCGGCGCGTCGATCCGGCGCAGCACCGGGCAGGCGCCGCATGTGCTGCCCAACCTGGCCGGCTCGCTGCCCAACGATGTCTTCGCCGACACGCTGGGGCTGCCGACGCTGTGGGTGCCGCACTCGCACCCCTCGTGCAACCAGCATGCGCCCGACGAGCATCTGCTCGAGCCGGCGATGCGCCAGGGCCTGCGCCTGATGGCCGGCCTGCTGTGGGATCTGGGCGAGAGCGGGCTGCCGATGCCCCGCGCCGCCTGCGCCGCCTGAACTCCATGACCTCCGGGAAGGATCCGATCATGACGACCCTGAAGACGATGACCGCCCTGACGAGCCGCCGCGCGATGCTGTCGCGCCTGGGCCAGGCCACCGTGGCGACGCTGGGCGCGGGGCTGCTGCCGCTCCCGGCCGCCCGGGCGGCCGCGGCCTGGCCGTCGCAGACGCTCAAGCTGGTGGTGCCCTTCGCGCCGGGCGGCGGCACCGACATCGTCGCCCGCGCGCTCGGCCAGGAGCTGGCGCGCGAGCTCGGCCAGCCGGTGGTGGTGGAGAACCGGCCCGGCGGCGCCACCGTGATCGGGGCGCAGGCGGTGACGCGGGCCACCGACGCCCACACCGTGCTGCTGTCGGGCTCGAGCACCTTCACCGTCAACCCGGCGCTGCGCCCGCAGCTGCCCTACCGCGTCGGGCAGGACCTGCTGCCGGTGGCCACCGTGGCGGGCGCGCCGCTGGTGCTGCTGGTGGCCGCCAGCTCGCCATGGCGCACGCTGGCAGACCTGCTGGCCGAGGCGCGCCGCCGCCCGGGCCAGCTCAACTACGCCACCTTCGGCAGCGGCTCGGCGCCGCATCTGGCCGGCGCGCTGCTCGGGCTGGCGGCGGACGTGAAGCTGCAGGACATCCCGTACAAGGGCAGCGCGCCGGCGCTGGCCGGGCTGGTCGGCGGCGAGCTGCAGCTGGGCATCGACACGGTGGCGGCGGCCGCGCCGCTGATCCAGGCCGGGCGGCTGCGCGCGCTGGCGGTGCTGGGCGCCCGCCGCGCCGCCGCGCTGCCCGCCGTGCCCAGCGTGGCCGAGCTGAAGCTGCCGCAGGCCGCCTTCGAGGCCTGGTATGCGCTGGCGGTGCCGGCCCGGCTGCCCGAGGGCGCCCCCGTCCGGCTCGAGCAGGCGCTGCGCGCGGCGCTGGCCCGCCCGGCGCTGCGCGAGCAGCTGCAGGCGCAAGCGATGGAGCCGCAGTTCCTGGACGCGGCCAGCACGCGCCGGCGCATCGAGGAGGAGACGGCGCGCTACCGGGCGCTGGCGCACCGCGTGGGCATCGCGCCGGACTGAGATCGGGCGCAGGCAGCGGGGGCTGCGCTAGCATCGGGGCGTCCCGCCCCTGTTCCCAGCCCGATCACAACCATGAAGCACCGTCCCGACAGCCCCGACTTCGTCAAGGAGGAGTTTCCGTTCTACTGGCTGGCGCGCGTCTACGGCGTCTACACGCTGGAGATGGAGCGCGCGCTCAAGCCGATCGGGCTCGACATCCCCGGCTGGCGCGCGCTCTTGATCCTGGCCGAGCACGGCACCAGCAGCATGTCGGAGATCTCGCTGCACGCGATCGCCAAGCTGTCGACCGTCACCAAGATGATCTACCGCATGAAGGCCGAGGGCCTGGTCGACACCGCCACCTCCGAGCAGGATGCGCGGGTCACGGTGGTGACGCTGACCGCGCAGGGCCGCGAGGCGATCGAGCGCGGCCAGCTCGCCACCCGCCACATCTTCCAGCGCAGCTTCGAGGGGCTGACGCCGACGCAGATCCGCCGGCTGAACGAGTCGCTGCACCAGATCCTGGACAACCTGTCGCCGCGGCATGCCGAGGTCGCCGCCGCGCGGGCCGATGCCGCGGCCGGCGCCAGCATGCTGGAATGACGGTCTTCACCCGCTGATATCCGCGCATGGCGCGCAGGCCGGCTGGGGCAGAGTGTGTCGATCTGCGACTCCTGTCTCTCGATGCCCGCCATGACCGCCGACTCTTCCCGCTCTGGCCGCGCCTCCGGGCTGCGTCTGTCGCACCGCCTCGCCCTGGGGTTTGCCGTGATGCTGCTGCTGCTGCTGGCCCTGAGCGGCCTGGCGCTGCAGCGCATCGAGCTGCTCGACAGCACGCTGGTCCGTCTGGCCGGCGATGAGGCCCGGCGCAGCCGCGAGATCCGTGACATGGAGCGCTGCGCCCAGGCCTACGGCTCGACGCTGCGCAGCTTCGCCGCGGCGGATCCGACCTCGATCGAGGTGCTCTACAGGCATCTCGAAGGCCATGTGAAGAACTGCAGCGCCGGCTTCGACCAGGCCCGCACGACCGTGACCGATCCGCACGGGCGCAAGCTGCTGGACGTG
>JAUPTP010000357.1 GCA_030918015.1 Pseudomonadota bacterium | reverse complement strand
GACCTCCAGCGTGCCGGCCGGCCGCTTCGAGACCGATTCAGCCTTCCAGGGCCGCGAGGCGCTGGCGATGGTGCAGGCCGCCTGCCAGGCCGGCCGCCCCTACGCGATGGCCTTCGTCGACATGCGCATGCCGCCGGGCTGGGACGGCGTGGAGACCATCGAGCGGCTCTGGCAGGTCGATCCGGAGCTGCAGGTCGTCATCTGCACCGCCTATTCGGACTATCCCTGGGAGCAGGTGCTCACCCGACTGGATGCGCACGACCGGCTGCTGATCCTGAAGAAGCCCTTCGACGCGATCGAGGTGAGCCAGCTCGCGCATGCGCTGTGCGCCAAGTGGCTGGCCAGCCGCCAGGCCGCGGCGCACACCCGCACGCTCGAGGCCGAAGTGCGCGCGCGCACCCTGGCGCTCGAGGAGGCCAACGCGCGGCTGCGCGAGGACCTGGCCGAGCGCCAGCGCACCGCCGCCGAGCTGCAGCTCGCCGCCAGCGTGTTCGACAACGCGATGGACGGCATCGTCGTCACCGACGAGCAGTCGCTGATCCTGTCGGTCAACCCGGCCTTCACGACGATCACCGGCTACACGCCCGAGGAGGCGATCGGGCGCAAGCTCAGCCTGCTGCGCTCGGACCGCAACCAGCCCAACTTCTACCGCGAGCAGTGGAACGTGCTGCTGCGCGAGGGCCGCTGGTCGGGCGAGCTGTGGAACCGGCGCAAGGACGGCGAGGTGTTCTGCGAGTGGCTCAGCATCAGCCAGGTGCAGTCCACCCCGGGGCAGCCCCAGCGCTATGTCGGGGTGTTCAACGACATCACCGATCTGCGCCGCAAGGACGACCACATCCGCTTCCTGGCCTTCCACGACCCGCTCACCGGCCTGCCCAACCGCGCGCTGCTGCTCGACCGGCTCGAGCATGCCCTGGCCAGCGCACAGCGCGAGCGCGAACAGGTCGCGCTGATGTTCATCGACCTGGACCGCTTCAAGCAGATCAACGACACGCTCGGCCATGACGTGGGCGATGCGCTGCTGGTGGACGTGGCGGCACGGCTGCGCGAGCAGCTGCGCCAGCATGACACGGCCGCGCGCATGGGCGGCGACGAGTTCGTGCTGCTGCTCGAGCGCGTGACCGATCCGGCCGCCCTGGCCCTGCTGGCCGAGCGGCTGATCCGCGTGCTGGTCCAGCCCGCCCGGATCGCCGGCCACACGCTGCAGATCGGCGCCTCGATCGGCATCGCCTGCTTTCCGGACGACGGCGGCGATGTCGTCTCGCTGATGAAGCATGCCGACGCGGCGATGTATGCGGCCAAGTCGGCTGGCCGCGGCCGGTACTGCTTCTACCAGGAGTCGATGACGCTCAAGGCCGGCCGGCGCATGCAGCTCGAGATGGAGCTGCGCCAGGCCCTGGTCGGCCGCGAGCTGCTGCTGCACTACCAGCCCAAGGTCGACATGGCCGACGGCCGCGTGGTCGGCCTGGAGGCGCTGGTGCGCTGGCAGCACCCGCTGCACGGCCTGATCGGGCCGGTGGACTTCATCCCGCTGGCCGAGGAAAGCGGCCTGATCCAGGACCTGGGCGACTGGGTGCTGGCCGAGGCCTGCCGCCAGGCCCGCTGCTGGCAGGACGAGGGCGTGCTGCCCGGGCGCATCGCCGTCAACCTCTCGGCCTGCCAGCTCCAGCGCGGCGATCTGGTCGAGCGCGTCGAGGCCCAGCTGCGCCAGCACGGCCTGTCCCCGCAGGCGCTCGAGCTCGAGCTGACCGAGAGCACCGTGATGGCGCACCCGGAGGAGGCCATCGCGCTGCTGCAGCGCCTGCGCGCGCTGGGCGTGTCGGTGGCGATGGACGACTTCGGCACCGGCTACTCCAGCCTGTCGCACCTGTGCAGGCTGCCGATCGGTGTGCTCAAGATCGACCGCTCGTTCGTCAGCCAGGTCGAGCATGAGCGCGGCCCGGCGCAGATCGTGCGCAGCATCGCCGCGCTGTGCCGGGCGCTCGACCTCGAGATCGTCGCCGAAGGCGTCGAGACCCCGGGGCAGGCCGCCTTCCTGCTGCAGTGCGGCACCCGCATCGCGCAGGGCTATCTCTACAGCCGACCGCTGTCCGTCCAGGCCCTGCAGCCGCTGCTGCGCGCCGGCCGCATCCTGCCGGCGGCGGCCCCTG
Source organism: Pseudomonadota bacterium (assembly GCA_030918015.1). Taxonomy (GTDB): domain Bacteria; phylum Pseudomonadota; class Gammaproteobacteria; order Burkholderiales; family Burkholderiaceae_C; genus Sphaerotilus. Next base: position 1,556 of record JAUPTP010000357.1, on the reverse strand, counting down.
CCGCGGTCACGCCGGCCTGATCGGCCCGCAGTTTCCAGACAGAAATCTTCTGGAAATTTCTTTCTCATCGTAAACACCGATGCCGCGCCGGGTCCGCGGCGTTTCAATGAGGTCACTGCACGCGGGTGCAGTTTTAAAAACCTCAAATTGCACGCGGGTGCAGTGCGGTGCCGCACCGCCCTGAACCTGCGATGCCCACCGACGAAGGAGACACGAGATGAAGCCGATGCTGACGAAGAAGACCCTGGGCACGCTGGCCGCCGCGACGCTGCTGGGCCTGGGCTCGCTGGGCGCGCACGCCCAGGCCGCCGCGCCGCAGCCCACCATCCTGATGGTGACCCACGGCCAGGCCTCGGACCCGTTCTGGTCCATCGTGAAGAACGGCGCCACCCAGGCGGCCAAGGACGCCGGCGTCAAGCTGGACTACCGCGCCCCGGAGACCTTCGACATGGTGGCGATGAGCAAGCTGATCGACGCCGCGGTCAACCAGAAGCCCGCCGGCCTGGTGATCTCCAACCCCGATCCGGACGCGCTCGGCCCGGCCATCCGCCGGGCGGTGGCCGCCGGCATCCCGGTGGTGTCGATGAACTCGGGCATCGCCGCGGCCGAGAAGCTGGGCATCGCCTTCCATGTCGGCCAGGAAGAGCTGGCCGCCGGCCGGGCGGTCGGCGCGGAGCTGAAGAAGCGCGGCGCCACCAAGGCGCTGTGCGTCAACCAGGAGGTGGGCAACGCCGCGCTCGACCAGCGCTGCAAGGGCGTGACCGAGGGCTTCGGCGGGGCGGTCAGCGTGCTGCCGACCAGCGCCGATCCGGGCGAGATCGAGTCGAAGATCCGCGCCGCGCTCTCCAGCGACAAGGCGGTCGATGCGGTGGTGGCCCTGAGCGCGCCGCTGGTGGGCGAGCGCGCGGTGGCCGCGGTGCAGGCGCTCGGCCTGGGCGCCAAGGTCAAGGTGGCCAGCTTCGACCTCTCGGCCGGCTTCCTGAAGTCGGTGTCGGAGGGCAAGGCCGAGTTCGCGGTCGACCAGCAGCCCTACCTGCAGGGCTATGTGCCGGTGTCCTCGCTGGCCCTGAAGGCCCGCCACGGCCTGCTGCCGGCCGGCAACGTGCCCTCGGGCCCGAGCTTCGTCACCAAGGCCGACGCGGCCAAGGTGGTGGCCCTGTCGGCCAAGGGCATCCGCTGAGGAGCTGACGCCATGAATGCCGTGTCTGCTTCTCCGAACCCGCCGAGATCGGCCGACCCCTCCCCGCGAGGGGACGAGCGCCTGCAGCGCGTGTCGCCGCTGACCGCCCTGGTGCGCCGCCCCGAGCTGGGCGCCATCGGCGGCCTGGTGCTGGTGACGCTGTTCTTCCTGCTGGTGGCCGATCCGGCGATGTTCTCGCTGGCCGGCATCCTCAACTTCATGGCCCCGGCCGCGCAGCTGGGCATCCTGGCCATCGGCGCAGCGCTGCTGATGATCGGCGGCGAGTACGACCTCTCGCTGGGCTCGATGGTGGCATTCGCCGGTCTGGTGTTCGCCGCGACGCTGGTGAGCTGGCAGCTGCCGCTGCCGGTGGCGC
>JAUPTP010000014.1 GCA_030918015.1 Pseudomonadota bacterium | reverse complement strand
TTTATATATCGTTCATCTGAGGGCGCTTCCGTGAAGTGAGAGGCCACAACTGAACCTTCATCGGCATCAAGGTCTGCATATATGGTGGAGTAGTCACTCTCTTTGCCGATTTCCCGTTGAACCTTCGCCCCAGTTAGGCAGCAATATATGCTAGTGAGTCGCTGCTGCCCATCAAGTACGTAATTTACATTTTCTCCCACATGAGTGGGGAAGTCGCCTCGGCCCAAACCACGAACCGAGCGAAGTTGATCATTTGTTTTCCATAAAATAAATGACCCGATAGGGAATCCTTTTAAGATGCTGTCGATCAGTTTTGCAGATTTATCTATATCCCAAACGAACTCCCGTTGGAACTGCGGGATCTTAATATCCCCGCGCTCAATATCTGCAATCAGATGGGGATATTGTTTGTGAGTGGGTTGTACTCGTGGCATTGAGACTCCTTATCGATATGCTTGTAACTTGTGCTCTAACGTTTGAATTCACCGGCCGCCGGAGGCGGTCCGGTGGAATGATGAGTTGGGCGCCACCTCGCAGACGGCTCTGGCTGCGGCCTTATTTATAGACAATTGCCACGCCTGTTGCCCAGCGCTTATAGCTAAACATGCCGTCTTTGACGAGCCCTTCCTCAGTGAGGATGACTGCATTTGCTCCGAGCGGTGCAGATTTGGCTCGAATAGCATTGTGCATTTTTGCTGTCTCGTCAGAGTCAAACCCTGTTACTGTAATCGTTCCAAGCTCCTCATAACTCTTTGCCGGACGTGTTTTGAGAATCTCGACGGTGTTCGGATCTGTTGCTTGATAGAAGCCTTTGGCCGTTTTGGTGACATCGACGGACGCACACGCGCCCAGTGCAAGTGACGCAGCAATAGCTGTGATTGAAACGATTGTTTTCATGGGGTGCTCTGTGGTTAGTCGAACTTGATTGCGGTTGCGGCGATTCGTGTATATGTCTGTGAGTAGCGATCCTTGTCCGCCCATTGCTCGTTCAGGCTGTAATTACCCCCGAGCAATGAAACTATCACCGCATCCGCACCAATTTCGGCGCCTTTCTTTCTCATGTCTACGGGGCTTTCACCACGAGACTGAAAATCGGCTAGAACCGTGAACGGACGATCCGGTTGTCTCCAAAGAATTTGAACTTCACTGACTAGACGCGGTGGAAAGCGCTGTGCTGAGTAGTAGCGATTCGCTACGTCGGAGGCACAACCCGTGGTTAGGGTGAGTGCGATTGAACAGAGAAATATTCGGCGGCTCTTCATAGGGTTGGCAGTCTCAGGCGGATCTCGGGCGGCGGTATAGATTTTTGAGCAAACAGTAGCTGCGGTGAGAAATTATTCACGGCTCGCTCGACGCAAAATTTTGGCGCCCAACGTAATTTAGACCGCACGCCCTGCAGGCGTAACAGCCACTTGCAGGCTCTCACCTGCGCCCCTGCCGCACACAAGCTGTTGTCGCGCAAGGACTTTTTCAATCTTCTGCATGCTTTCTCCCCCGTAAAAATCGACCCCAAACCCTGCAGCAGGGTTTGCCGTTTACGCCGTCGTTGTAACGGCAGCCAGCATAGCGACTGCAGGATTTTTCGTCTACAGACGACAATCCCGCTTTGTAGCGATAGCCGGCGGGCCTGCCATGCCGACACTGGGCTCATGCAGCCCGACAGACCGAGACATCGCAACCGCCAAGATCATCCGCCCCTGCAGGCGCCCCGACTGCTTGACCAGTTGCGCGAGCGTCTGCGCTACATGCACTACAGCCTCCGTACCGAGCAGGCTTACGTGCACTGGACACGAGCATTCATCCGCTTTCACCAGTTGAAGCATCCGCGCGACATGGGTTCAGCCGAAGTCGAGTCTTTCCTGACCCATATCGCCACACACGGCAAAGTGTCGATATCGACACACCGGCAGGCTCTCTCAGCACTGCTGTATCTGTACCGCGAAGTGCTCGACATGGACTTGCCATGGATGGAAGCCTTGGCACGGCCTGCAGCCCAGCGCCGTATTCCTGCCGTCATGACCATCGAGGAAGTGGCATCGCTGCTGCAGTGCATGCAGGGAGAAACCGCACTGCTGGCACGATTGCTCTACGGCACCGGCATGCGCCTGATGGAGGGTGTGCGGCTGCGTGTCAAGGATCTGGATCTGGTGCGGCGGGTCATCACGGTGAGAGCCGGCAAGGGAGGAAAAGACCGTGTCGTGATGCTGCCGCAGGTCCTGCATCCTGCGCTGTCGGCTCAGCTCGAACACGCACGCAGTTTCTGGTCAGCAGACCGTGCAGCACAGCAACCAGGCGTGGAAACGCCACATGCCCTGGATCGCAAGTACCCGAGGGCAGGAGAAACATGGGCGTGGTTCTGGGTATTCCCAGCCCCGACGCTGGCCGTGGATCCACGCTCCGGCGTGATCCGACGGCATCACCTGCATGAGCAGCGACTGCAACGCGCCCTCAAGCAGGCCGTGATCGGTGCCGGCATCGCCAAGCCGGTGTCTGTTCATACGCTGCGGCACTCTTTCGCCACACATCTGCTGCAAGGTGGCACCGACATTCGTACGGTCCAGGAACTGCTCGGGCACAGCGATGTCAGCACGACCATGATCTACACCCATGTCCTCAAGATGGCGGCTGGCACAACCCGAAGTCCGCTGGATGCCCTGACAGCAGATAGGCCACACAGCGCAGCACCTTGAGCGCAGAACAGCATTGCGGTGCTGTGCTGCTGCCAACCTCACTGCAGCTCTGCCGCAAAGCGCACCACCACATCCCTCACCACCCCCTCGCGCAGCACCTTCAGCGGCAGCCAGGTGCCGGGCGGCTGGCGCTGCACGAGGGCGCGCAGGGCGTCGGGGCTGCGCAGCGGGCGGCCGGCGGCCTCGACGAGCAGATCGCCCGCGCGCAGGCCGGCCGCCTCGGCCAGGCTGCCGGGAGCGACATCGCTCAGGCGCACGCCCTGCGCATCGGGCGCCATCGCGATGCCCAGGCGCGGCGGGTTCTCCTCGGGCGGCTCGATCAGGAACAGGGCGTCGGCCAGGCCCGGCCCGAGCGCGCGGCAGTCCTCGGCGCGCTCCCAGGTCAGCAGCGCGCCGATGCGCTCGACGCCCAGGTCGCGCAGCTGGTGCGCCACGCCGTGGCCGTCGCGCACATGGCCGCCGCCCAGGAGGCCGACCACCCGCCGCGCGGGCTCGCGCGCCAGCTGCGCGGCGATGACCTCGGCCATCGCGCGGTCCCAGAAGGCCTGCGCGCCGATGAAGCGCTCGAAGGCGGCCGGATCGACCGGGCCGCCCTGCGCCCCCGGATGGGCACCGAAGACGGCCTGCAGCTGCCGGCGGTAATCGGGCGACGGTGCGGCCGGGCGGCCCACGCCCTCGCGCGCGGCCGCATCCAGCGCGTCGTGGCCCTGCCGGCCCACCGCGGCGACGGTGGCGCGCTCGACGTTGAGCGCCAGCATCGGCAGCCGGTTCATCCGGGCGAAATGGAACAGCGGCAGGTACAGGCGGGCGTCGAAGCCCCAGACCTGCTCCCACTCCGAGCGGCGCAGGAACTCGGCCTCCGAGAGCCGGCCGGCGACCCAGTCGTCGAGCACCGGCTGCAGCCGGCGCGGAAACATCTCCAGCCCGAGCGCCAGCGCCGGCCAGCGCGCGTGCAGCTGCGCCAGCATCTGCAGCTGCCAGCGGTGGTCTTCGGCGCTGTCGTGGCGCTCGCCGAGCAGCACCACCTGCGCGGCGGCCATGCGCTCCAGCAGCTCGGCCGCAGGCAGCGGACGCGGCGCAGCGGCGGTCGGCGCCAGCCACTGGCCGGGGGGCTGCTCAGGCAGACAGGTCTGCGCCACGGCCGCACCGGCCGCGACCATGGCGGCCAAGGCCACGCCGCCGGCAGGACGGCACGCCCGCAGGCACAGGGCAAGAAGAACCGGGACACGCATGCACAGGACTCCGCCAGGGGTTCTCGGGAACGAGGCCAGCATCATCGCAGGAAGCACTTGCCGGACACCCTGCGGAGACACGACGCCGGCACAGCCCCACGCGCCCTACTCCGCCCGCAGCGCCTCCACCGGATCGAGCCGTGCGGCCGCGCGGGCGGGCATCACGCCGGCGAGCAGGCCCACCACCGCCGACAGGCCCAGCGCCAGCAGCACGAAGGGCAGCGGCGTGCTGACCGGCAGCGCCGGCAGCAGCAGGTGCGCGCCCTGGGCGATGCCGATGCCGATCGCCAGGCCCAGCAGGCCGCCCAGCGCCGAGAGCACCACCGCCTCGCCCAGGAACAGCGCCATCACCGTGCGCCGGCGCGCGCCCAGCGAGATCAGCAGGCCGATCTCCGCGGTGCGCTCGGTCACCGCGATCGTCATGATGGTGACGATGCCCACGCCCCCCACCAGCAGCGAGATGCCGCCCAGCGCGCCCACCGCCATCGTGACGATGTTCAGGATGTTGGAGAGCGTGCCCAGCATGTCGGCCTGGGTGACGAGGGTGAAGTCCTCGCGGCCGTGGCGGGCGATCAGCAGCGCGCGGGCCTGCGCGACCACCGCCGCGGGCGACATGCGCTCGTCGTAGGTCAGGTGGATCTCCATCAGGCCGGGGCGGTTGAACAGCTCCAGCGCGCGCGCCGACGGGATGTAGGCGACATCGTCCAGATCGACGCCGAGGAACTGCCCGCGCGGCGCCAGCACGCCGATGACGCGGAACTGCTGGCCGCCGATGCGCACCCGCTGGCCCAGCGGCGAGCTGCTGCCGAAGAGCTCGCGGCGCAGCGTCGAGCCCAGCACGACGAAGTCGCGCGCCTGTCCGACCCCGTCCTCGGGCAGGAAGCGGCCGGTCGCCACCGTCAGGTGAAAGGCCGGCACCAGCGCGGCGCTGGTGCCGTAGACCAGCGCGCGGCGCAGCCGCCCGCCGGCCTGCATCTCGGCGTTGCCGGTCACGCCGGGCGTGACGCCGGCGAGCTGCGGCAGGTGGCGGCGCAACGCCTGCGCATCCTCCAGCGTCAGCGGCCGCACCGAGGACGGGAAGCCCGGGTTGGTGCCGCCGGTGGTGGTGCGCCCCGGCGAGAGCGTGACCACGTTCGTGCCGATCTGGCTGAACTCGGCCAGCAGGAAGCGGTGCAGGCCCTCGCCGATCGAGGTCAGCAGGATCACCGCGGCGATGCCCACCGCGATGCCCAGCAGCGTCAGCACGCTGCGCCCGCGCTGCGCGGCGATCGCGCGCCAGGCCATCGAGAGGGTGTCGGTCCAGCGCATCGGTGCGGTCCGGGTGTCCGTGTCCGCTCAGCGCCGCGACAGCGCCGCGACCGGCTCGAGCCGGGCCGCGCGCCGCGCCGGCATCACGCCGAACAGCAGCCCGGTGCCGATGGCGGTGCCCAGCGCCGCCACCACCGCCCACAGCGGCGGCCAGGCCGGAAACTGCGGATAGAGCCACCGGATCCCCCAGGCGCCTGCATGCCCGGCCGCATGGCCCAGCAGCGCGCCGGCCAGCGACAGCAGCGCCGCCTCGGTCAGGAAGACCGCACGGATGGTCGCCGCCGGCGCGCCCAGCGCCTTGAGCAGGCCGATCTCGCCGGTGCGCTGCGCCACCGCCACCAGCATCACGTTCATCACCAGGATGCCGGCCACCGCCAGGCTGATCGCCGCGATCGCCGCCACCCCCGCGGTCAGCGCCAGCAGCACCCGGTCGAAGGTGGCCAGCACCGCGTCCTGGGTGATGACGGTCACGTCCTCCTCGCCCTCGTGGCGGGCCTTGAGCAGCGCGGTGGCCTGGCGCCGGGCCGCGGCGATGGCGTCGCGGCTGCGCGCCTCGATCAGCACGCGGAACAGCGTGTTCGAGTCGAACATCGCCTGCGCCAGCGCCACCGGCACGATCGCGATCTCGTCGAGGTTCATGCCCAGGCCCTGCCCGGCCGGCGCCATCACGCCGATGACCCGCAGCCGCCGCCCGCCCACGCGCACCGTCTGGCCCAGCGCCGGGCCCTGGCCGAAGAGCTCGCGCGCCAGCGCCGCGCCCAGCACCGTGACCGCATGGGCGCGGCCCCAGTCGTCATCGGGCAGGAACTGCCCCTGCGCCAGCGCCAGCCGGCGCACCGCGAGGTAGCTGCGGGTGGTGCCCAGCACCATCGCCTCGCGCAGCCGCCCGGCCACCGCCACCTCCGACAGCCCCACCGCCAGCGGCGCAACCCGCGCGACCGCCGCCAGCCGGGTGAGCGCCTGGGCGTCGTCGATCGTCAGGTCGCGCGGCGTGGTGCTGATCGCATTGGCCGGGCTGAAGCCGCCGGTCTGCGAGCGCCCGGGCAGCACGATGACCAGATTCGTGCCGAGCGACGAGAACTGATCGACCACATAGCGGCGCGCGCCGTCGCCCAGCGCGGTCAGCACCACCACCGCCGCCACGCCGATGGCCATCGCCAGCGTCATCAGCAGCGTGCGCAGCGGGCTGCCGGTGGCAGCGCGCCAGGCAAATCCGAGGATGTCGCGTCGCCGCATGGGCCGCGGGCCTCAGGCGGGCAGGCGCTCGTCGCGCTGCAGCCGGCCGTCTTCCATCATCAGGCGCCGGCGCGCCCGCGCGCCCAGGCCGGCGTCATGGGTGACGACGATCAGCGTGACGCCGCGCGCATTGAGTTCCTCGAGCAGGCGCACCACCTCGTCGCCGGTGGCACGGTCGAGGTTGCCGGTGGGCTCGTCGGCCAGCAGCAGCGGCGGCTGCATGATCGTGGCGCGGGCGATGGCCACGCGCTGGCGCTGCCCGCCCGAGAGCTCGCTGGGGCGGTGGTCGGCGCGCGAGGCCAGGCCGTAGTCCTTCAGCGCCTGCGCGACCCGCGCCTGACGCTCCTTCGGCGCGATGCCGGCCAGCACCATCGGCAGCGCGATGTTCTCGGCCGCGCTCAGCCGCGGCACCAGATGGAAGCTCTGGAAGACGAAGCCGATGCGCCGGCTGCGCACCGCCGCCTGCTCGTCCGGGCTCAGCGTGGTGACATCGCGCCCCTCGAGCCGCAGCCGCCCGCCGCTGGGCGGATCGAGCAGCCCGAGGATGTTGAGCAGCGTCGACTTGCCCGAGCCGCTCGGGCCCATGACCGCGACGTACTCGCCGGCCTCGATGCGCAGGTCCAGCCCCCGCAGCGCATGCACCTCGCTGTCGCCGAGGCGGAAGGTGCGCTCGACCCGCTCCAGCTCGATCAGCGCCGGCGCGCTCATGGCCTGGCGCCCGAAGCGGCCGGCTCGACCCGCGCGAGCACGCCCGCCCGGACCCCTTCGCGCTCGAGCGAGCTGACCACCTGCTCGCCGGCCTTCAGCCCGTCAAGCACCTCGGCATGCTCCCAGTTGGCCAGCCCGGTGCGCACCCGCCGCTCGGCCAGCACGCCCTCGGCGCCGATCACCAGCACCCGGCCGCCCTCGCCCACCGCCGCCGCGGGCACCCGCAGCACGTCGCGGTGCACGGCGAGCACCACCTCGACATCGGCGCTGTAGCCCACCCGCAGCGGCCCGGCCGCGGCCAGATCGTCGAAGTCGACATCGATGTCGACGGTGCGCGCCTGCTTCTCCAGCGCCGACACGATCGGCGCGATGCGGCGCACCCGGCCGGCAAAAGACCGGCCCGGCAGCGCGTCCAGGGTGATGCGCACCGGCTGGCCCGGCCGCAGCCGCGGCGCATCGACCTCGTCCATCGGCGCCTTCACATAGAGGCAGCGCTCGTCGATCAGGTCGATCGCCGGGGGCGTGGGCACGCCCGGCGGCGACGGCGTCGAGTATTCGCCCACCTCGCCGACGATCTTCGCCACCGTGCCGTCGAAGGGCGCGAGCAGCACCATGCGGCCCTGCTCGACCTGCGTGGCCGCCAGGCGCGCCTCGGCGGCGCGGGCGTCGGACTGCGCGGTCTGGCAGGCGGCGCGGCGGGTGCGGGCCTCGGTGCGCACGCGGTCCTCGGCGGATTCGGAGATGAAGCCCTGCTCGCGCAGGCCGCGCTGGCGCTCGGCCTCGCGCTCGGCGGCCTCGGCGGCCGAGCAGGCCTCGACGATGCGCCGCCGGCTGGTGTCGAGCTGCGCGGCGGCCAGCGCCGCCTGCGCGCGCTGGTCGTCGTTCCACAGCTTCATCAGCAGCTGGCCCTTGCGCACCCGGTCGCCCTCGCGCACCTCGAGCCGCTCGATGCGTCCGCCCAGGATGGTCGACAGCCGGGTGCGCTGGCAGGCCTCGACCGTGCCGGCACGGGTGTTGGCGATCGTGGCCTCGACCGTGCCGCGCGTCACCTCGACCGCGCTGACCGCCACCGGCTGCGGCCGGCGCAGCCAGGCCAGCGTGCCCGCCCCGAGACCGACGACCAGCAGCGCGACCAGACCGCGGCGCAGCCAGACGGAAGGAGCATTCGGGGCAGCGGCGCTCATCGGGATCCTTGTCGGTGCGGCACGCGAGAGCGTGCGCGAATGCACGCATTCTGCCGCCCACCCCCGGTCACGCGCATGACCGGCGTCAATCTGACCGATCGGTCAGCAGTCGCAGGATTCGTGGAAGACCGGCGACGCGTCCGCGGGCAGCGCCAGCACCAGCGCGCCGGCCTCGATGCGCAGCGCGGTGCCGTGGATCAGCTGCAGCTCCAGCACCAGCGCGCCGTCCAGGCGGCCGGGCAGCGGCAGCGCGTCGAGCACCCGGCCGGCCTGCAGCACCCGCGCGGCGCGGACGCCGCCGAAGAGATCGGCCGGCTCGCCGCCTTCGCAGCGCGCCTGCGCCAGCCGCAGCTCGACCGGGCGCAGATAGCCGGCCACGCCGTCGACCACGCGCCGCACCGCCGCGGCCGACAGCCGCAGCACCAGCGCGCCCGCCTCGATCCGGGCCGCGGCGATCTCGCTGCCGGCCAGGCTCAGGCGCCAGAGGGGGGAATCGAAGTCGGTCATGGCGATCAGCATAGCCGCATGGCCGAAGTCGGGTTATCACCAATTATTAGCAATCCATCACCCGGCATGATCCCGGTGGCGGGGCGCGCGGCCGCCTCGCTACCATCGCGGCTTGCCGTCGACCTTCTCCGTTCCTGCCGTGACCTCCCGCAAGCCTGCCCCGATGCCCGTGCGCCGCCCCACCATGACCGATGTGGCCAAGGCCGCCGGCGTGTCCCAGTCCACCGTGTCGATGGTGCTCAACAACATGACCGGCGCGCGGCTGTCGGCCGAGACCCGCAGCCGGGTGCTCGGCGTGGCGATGGAGCTGGGCTACCGGCTGCCGCGGCGCGAGATGCCGGCCCTGCTGCCGGCCCCGGCCAGCCCGGACCCGGCGCCGCGGCGCAGCCTGATCGGCTACCTGGTCGACGAGATCTCGACCAGCCCGCATCCGGTGGTCAGCGTCGACGGCGCGCGCGACGCCGCCTGGGAGCACGACTGCCTGGTCAGCGTCATCGTCACCCGCAGCAATGCCGACCAGGAGGCCGCGGCGATCGCGGCGCTGCGCGCCAACCCGATGCTGCTGGGCATCGTCTACTCGACCATCTTCACCCGCGAGGTGACGCTGCCGGCGGCGCTGACCGACGACGCCGAGCTGCCGGTGGTGCTGCTGAACTGCCATGACGAGCGCCACCGCCTGCCCACCATCGTGCCCGGCGAGGTGGGCGGCGGCCATGCGGCCACCGAGCACCTGATCGCGATGGGCCACACCCGCATCGGCTTCATCAACGGCGAGCCGTGGATGGAGGCCGCCAAGGACCGGCTCAAGGGCTACCGCCGCGCGCTGGCCACCGCCGACCTGCCCTTCGACCCGGCGCTGGTGCGCGACGGCGACTGGATGTCGGGCACCGGCTTCGAGGCGACGCTGTCGCTGATGCGCGAGGCGCGCCCGCCCACCGCCCTCTTCTGCGCCAACGACCTGATGGCGCTGGGCGCGATGGAGGCGCTGGCCCAGCTCGGCCTGAAGGTGCCCGAGGACGTCTCGCTGATGGGCTACGACGACCAGGAGATCTCGCGCCACACCCATCCGCCGCTGACCACGATGGTGCTGCCCAACTACGAGATGGGCCGCGCCGCGGTGGAGGCGCTGCTGGCCGCGGCCGATCTGCCGCAGACGCAGCGCGCCGCGCGCCGCCACCTGATCAAGATCGACTGCCCGCTGGTGGTGCGGCAGACGGTGCGATCGCGCTGAGGCGATCGCGCGGCACCCGCCCTCAGGCGCGCAGCCAGTCCGGCATCAGGTCGCCGTGGGCCTGCAGCAGCTCGTCCACCATGGCGCGGATCTGGGCCAGGTCCAGGGTGGCCGAGGTCAGCGGGTCGAGCATCGCGGCGTGGTAGACATGGTCGCGGCGCTGGTTCAGGACCGCCTCCACCACCAGCTCCTGCACGTTGACATTGGTGCGCATCAGCGTGGCGAGCTGCACCGGCAGCCGGCCGACGCGGGTCGGCTGCACGCCGTTGTGATCGACCAGGCACGGCACCTCGACCGCGCAGCCCTCGGGCAGGTTGTCGATCAGCCGGTCGTTGAGCACATTGCCGTTGATGACCCGCGGCTGGCCGGTGACGATGGAGTGGATGATCGAGCTGCCGTACTCGACGCTGCGCCGCACCTCGCGCAGGCCGTCGATCAGCCCGGCCGCGTCGTCGATCGAGCGCGGCATCACCGTGATGCCGGCCGCGCGCAGCGTGGCCAGCAGCGCCGTGCTGTCCTGCGAGCCCGGCGACTGCAGCTCGCGCTCGATCCACGGCCAGGCCTGCTCGTAGACCTGGCAGCGGCCCGGGTACTCGTCGAGCGGGATGTTGAACTTCTCCAGCAGGTCCTGGCGCCCCTGCTTGATGAACCACGGCACGTACTCGCTGAAGTGCTCGCTCGACTCGGTGGGAAAGTGCCCGAGCTGGGCCAGCATCTCGTAGCGCACCCGGTTCCACGCCGGCATGCGGCCCTCGCGGTGGATCTCGCGCAGGCGCGGGTACAGGTCCTCGCCCCGGTGCTCGAAGCGCAGGTAGAACGACATGTGGTTGATGCCGGCGCAGCGGTAGTCGATCTCCTCGACCGGCAGACCCAGATCGTGCGCCAGCTCCTGCGCGGTCTGCTGCACGCTGTGGCACAGGCCGATGGTGGGGATGCGCGTGGACGCCCGGTTCAGCGCCCAGGTGATCATCGCCATCGGGTTGACGTAGTTGAGGTGGACGGCGCCGGGCGCACACACCGCCTCCATGTCGCGCAGCATCTCCAGCATCACCGGAATCGTGCGCAGGCCGCGCATGATGCCGCCGATGCCCAGCGTGTCGCCGATGGTCTGCTCCAGGCCGTACTTCTTCGGGATCTCGAAGTCGGTGACGGTGGCCGGCCGGTAGCCGCCGACCTGGATGGTGCTGAGCACGAAGCGGGCGCCCTCGAGCGCCGTGCGGCGGTCGGTGCTGGCGGTGATGCGGGGCTGCACGCCCAGCGCATCGGCCACCCGGTGCGCGACCTGCCGCGACAGCTGCAGCCGGTGCGCATCGATGTCATGCAGCGCGATCTCGGCGCCCGCCAGCTCCGGACAGGACAGGATGTCGCCGAGCAGATTGCGCGTGAAGACGGTGCTGCCCGCACCGATCAGCGTGATCTTCAGCCGTTGGGAAGAAGGGGGCATGGGCATCCTCCAGGGTTCGACGTCGACCGATCAAGGGCTCAGCGGAACAGCGCGTTGACCTGGCCGTTGGCGCTGCGCAGCGCGCCGGCCGCGTCCGACTTGCCCCGCAGGACCGACTCGATCGCGGTGCCCATCAGCTCGTTGACCTGCGAGCCGTTGTCGGCGATCGGCGCCAGGAAGGTCTTGCCGCGGGTCATCTCCAGGAAGGCCGAGGAGTCGACGCCGCGGGTCTTGTGCACCGCCATGGCCTGGTCGGGCAGGCCCTTGACCGCGGGGAAGACCACGCCGGCCTTGGCCACCACGCTCTGGCAGGCCTCCGAGCCGAGGTACTTGACCCACTTCCAGGCCTCCTCCTTGTTCTTCGAGCCGACCCAGATCGAGTCGGCCAGGCCGTTGAACATGGTCGCGCGCTGGCCGATCGGACCCTTGGGCAGCGGCACCCAGGCGTAGGGGAACTTCGCGTTCGCCGCGAAGTGGGTGATCATCCACGAGCCCTGGGGCACCATCGCGGCCTTGCCGGCGATGAACATCGCGTCCGAGCCCAGCTTGCTGACATCGTCGGGCGTCGCCGAGACGCCCTTGCCCGGCAGCCCGGCCAGATACTGGATGGTCTCGGCCAGCTTCGGATCGTCGTAATAGAACTTGCCCGCCCACGGCGCGTCCTGGAACCTGAAGCCGTTGGACACCGCGAAGTGGCTCCACTCGGTCTGGCCCATCATGCCGCCGGCGCCGGGGTTCTGGTAGCCATAGACCGCCACCTTGGACTTGTCGAACTTCGCGCTGGTGGCGTTGTTGCCGGCCGCGTCGGTGGTGAGGCGGCGCACGATCTGCTCGAAGCTGCCGCCGTCCTTCGGGTTCCAGGTCATGCCGTTGAGATCGGCCAGCGTGACCCCCGCCTTCTTGGCCAGGTCCAGGTTGACGATGAAGGCGATGGTGTCCCAGTCCTTGGGCAGGCCGTACTGCTTGCCCTCGCGGCCCCAGATGTCGTAGAGGCCGCTGGCGTAGGCGTCGGTCTTCACGGCGTCGCGCTTGATCAGCGGGGCCAGGTCGACCAGCAGGTTGTTCCTGGCGAACTCGGGGTACTTGGCCAGGTGGTTGGTGAACACATCCGGCGCGGTGCCGGAGATGAAGCCGGTGGACAGGCCGGTCCAGTACTCGTCCCAGCCCTGCTGGCTGATCTTGATGGTGATGCCCGGATTGGCCTTCTGGAAGTCGCTGGCGCATTGCTGGTAGGCCGGACGCTGGTTGGCGTCCCACAGCACGTACTTCACGTCGCCGGCCTGCGCCGCGGTCGAGCCGATCAGCGCCACCAGGGCCAGCAGCGCGTTTGTCGTCGTCGTCATCATGTCTCCTTCGTCGTCGTGGGTGATCACTTGCTGCCGCTGAACTGGACCGACTCGACCACCCGGCGGCCGAAGGCCACCAGCAGCACGAGCGTGGGCACGATGGTCAGCGCGGTGGCGGCCATCAGGCCGGTCCAGTCGGGCTGGCCCTGGGGCGTCTGCGACTTGAAGCTCTGCAGCGCCACGGTCAGCACCTGCTTTTCCTCGTCCTTGGCGACGAGGAAGGGCCAGAAGAATTCGTTCCACATGTTGATGCCCTGCAGGATGCACAGCGTGGCGATCGGCGCGCTGGCCAGCGGCAGCACGATGCTCCAGAAGATGCGCAGGGGCGAGGCGCCCTCGAGCATCGCCGCCTCCTCCAGGTCGCGCGGCACCGACAGGAAGAACTGGCGCAGGAAGAACACCCCGAAGGCCGAGAACAGGCAGAACGGCGCCACCATCCCCGCCAGCGTGTTGAGCCAGCCCAGGTCCTTGATCAGCACGAAGTTCGGGATGAAGGTGACCACGCCGGGCACCATCATCGACGCCACGAACAGCCCGAACAGCAGGTCGCGGCCGGGAAAGCGCAGCCGCGCGAAGGCATAGGCGGCCATCGCGCTGGTCATCACCTGCAGCACGACGACGCTGACGGTGAACAGCACCGAATTGAGCACCGCGCGCAGGAAATGGATCTGCGCGCCCGAGCCGCCGTGCGACATCGCCTCCTCGGGCGAGAGCAGCCCGAGCACGCGCTGGAAATGCGCCAGCGTCGGGGCCTCGGGCCACCCGCGCGCACTCTGCGCGAACAGGTCCGCCGAGGGCGTGATCGCGGTCTTGAGCACCAGCCACAGCGGCGCCACCGTCACGAACAGCATCATGAGCAGCAGCGCCCAGGCCAGCAGGCGCCCGGCGGGCAGAGAACGGGAGCGGGACGCGGGAGAGGTCACGGGCACGGTGGGGGTCGACAGGGTGGAGGGGCTTGCCGAAGAGGTCAGGATCGTCATGTCGGTCGCCCCTCAGGCCAGGTCGTTCTCGTTGGCGCGCAGCACGCGCATCTGCACCACGGTGTAGAGCACCATCACCAGGCCGAGCGCCATCGACATGGCCGAGGCATAGCCCATCTTGTAGAAGCCGAAGGCGTTCTGGACGATGTAGTGGACGATCACGCGGGTCGAGTCGAGCGGGCCGCCCCCCGTGGCCACCGCCACCGTGTCGAAGATCTGGAAGGAGCCGGTGACGCTGGTGACCAGCACGAACACCATCACCGGGCGCAGCAGCGGCAGCGTGATGCGCCAGAACATCTGCCACTCGGAGGCCCCTTCCAGCGCGGCCGCCTCGTAGAGGTAGCGCGGAATGTTCTGCAGCCCGGCCAGGAACAGCAGCGCCACCAGCCCCATGTGGCGCCAGATGTTGACCGCCGCGACGGTGGCCAGCGACTGGTCCGGACTGGCGAAGAAGGGCTGGCGGTCGAAGCCCAGCGCGGTGATCAGGTGGTTCACGCCGCCCAGCAGCGGATCGAGCATCCACACCCACATCAGCGCCACCAG
>JAUPTP010000356.1 GCA_030918015.1 Pseudomonadota bacterium | reverse complement strand
TCTCGGCCATGCGCCAGACCGCGGCGATCTGCACGCCCTGGCTGGAGGCGAAGCTGCCCACCGGCCACTGGCCCGACATCGCGCGCGCCGGCACGTCGTCGTTGTAGCCCCACCAGTCCCAGCAGCCCATCGGGTTGAACGGCCGGGTGATGTCGTAGCTGCTCATCGCCTGGCCCAGGCTGCCCAGCGCATCGCGGGGCGCGGCCATCGGGCTGACCGCTGCGCTGAGCGCATTGCCGCTGACCGCGTTGGTCGGCGTGGCCTGCGGATACAGCACGACGATGCGGTTCTGGTCGGCCCACTCGTTGACGCCGGCGTGGCGCGCGAAGTAGTCGCGCTGGCCGGTCACCTTGCCCATGTCGGCGGCGCTCTGCATGCAGCCGTGGAAGGCGATGTGCAGGCGGCAGGTGGTGCTGCCGTCCTCGCAGGCCTTGGGCACGTAGAGATAGCCCTCCTCGCCCATCGCGATCTCGTCGGGGGCCTTGACCGGCGTCTTGCCGTCGATCAGCTTCAGGTAAGGCATCTGGCCGAAGGCCATGAAGCGCCCGCCCGGCGTGGCGGTGCGCGTCAGCCGGCCGTAGAACATCTGCAGCGCCGAGCCCGCGGCGTCATAGGGCCCCTGCTCCGGCAGGGCGCAGCTGTTGATGAAGGCCCCCCCTTCGGTGTCGCAGGGGTTGCAGTGGCTGCCGGTGCAGGCCGAGCTGATCTGCGCATGCCCGGCATTGAGATCGTCCTTGTGGAAGACCTGGCTGGCGGGCAGACGCGGCGTCATGCCCGAGGCGCTGCGGCCGTTGGGCTGACGGCCGGTGTACCAGCCCACCAGCGCCTGCGACACCGGCAGCCGGACGATGCCGTCGTTGTAGCCGTGGAAGACCCAGATCGCCTGATTGCGGATGCCCTCGATCCTGTCGATGCGGCGGTTCTTGGCCATGCGCTCGACATCGCGCTGCGCCTTGCCCTGGAAGGTATAGGTGAAGGTGCCGTCCGAGGGGTCGACCAGCCGGTCGGTGGCGGACGGCTGCATCGCCGGATCGCCCTGCATGCAGCGGCTGACCGCCGCGCTGGCCGAGCCGACATCCAGGTTGGTGGCGCACATGTACGGCCCCCCGGCCGTGGCCGCGACCCCCTTGACCTGACTCGACTTGACCACACCCATCTGCACCGCCATGTAGGCGCCCGAAGAGATGCCGGAGACCGTCGTCTCCGCCAGGTCGATGCGCAGCCGGGGCAGCGCCTGAAGGGTCGCGGGATCAGCCGCCAGCGTGCTGCCGCCGATGCACAGACCGGTCAACCCGGCCACGATGTTCCATTCCAGCCTCATCTCATCTCCATTGATGCTGCATTGCACAAAAAAGCGATGTGAACCTACATGAAGCTGCAAATGAGAAAATTACGATCTGCGGCCCGTCCTTCTGGAGCGCCAACTATTTCACGCAATTCCAGCCCGATGCCGAGGCGTCCACCAGCGCCATGGGCGGTGGCATGATCGCGGCCACCATGGCCTACTCGCTCACCGACAAGCTCGTCATCGGCATCTCCTCGCGGGCGCTCTTCGACCTGGAGCACGAGAACCGGCTCTTCGATGCCCAGGGCGTCGAGGCCTTCTCCTGCTACCAGCGCGAGCACGAGGACGAGCCGCTGCGGCCCGGCACCGCCTTCCCGCTGGTGCAGGCGCTGCTGGGGCTCAACGCGCTGCTGCCGGCGCGGCGCATCGAGGTGGTGGTGATCTCGCGCAACTCGCCCGACACCGGCCTGCGCGCCTTCAACGCGATCGAGGCCCACGGCCTGGCGATCGAGCGCGCGGCCTTCACCGGCGGCGCGCGCTCGCTGGTGGGCTATCTGAAGGCCTTCGACGTGGATCTTTTCCTGTCGCGCAATCCCGGCGACGTGCAGGAGGCGATCGACCACGGCGTGGCCGCGGCGCTGCTCTACGATCCGCCGGCGGACTTCCGCGCGCCGGCCGGCCAGATCCGCATCGCCTTCGACGGCGACGCGGTGCTGTTCTCGCCCGAGTCCGAGCGCATCTACAAGACGCAGGGGCTGGAGGCCTTCATCGCGCACGAGCGGCTGCACCGCCATGACGCGATGGCCGAAGGGCCCTTCGCCAAGCTGCTGATGCGGCTGTCGGCGCTGCAGCGCGAGTTCGCCGCCGGCACCTGCCCGGTGCGCATCGCCATCGTGACCGCACGCAGCAGCCCGGCGCACGCGCGGGTGATCCACACGCTGCGCGACTGGGGCGTGGGCGTCGACGAGGCCTTCTTCCTGGGCGGCGCACCGAAGGAGACGGTGCTGGCCGCCTTCGGGGCGCAGATGTTCTTCGACGACCAGGACAGCCATGTGCGCCCGGCCTCCGGGCATGTGCCGGCCGGCATCGTGCCCTATGCGGGCGGGCGGCTGCTGCCCCCCGCCGCGGAGATCACTTCACCGGAATCGGCTTGCCCACCGGCACCGCGGTGATGCTGTTCTTCGGCGAGCCCTCGATCAGCTTGTCGGAGTAGGTCATGTAGACCAGCGACTGGCGCTTCGCATCGACGATGCGCACGATCTGCAGGCTCTTGAACAGGATGGACAGGCGGGCGCTGAAGACCTCCTCCTGCCTGGGCAGCGCCTCCTTGATGCGGATCTCGCCGACCTGGCGGCAGGCGATCGAGGCGTCCGACTTGTCGGTGGCCAGGCCGACCGCGCCGGAGATGCCGCCGGTCTTGGCCCGCGAGACGAAGCAGGTCACGCCCTCGACCTTCGGGTCGTCATAGGCCTCGACGATGATCTTGTGGTTCGGGCCGATCAGCTTGAAGACGGTGGAGACCTCGCCGAGCTGCTCGGCGCGGGCCGCGCACGCCAGCAGCAGCACGCCGGCGGCCAGCGCGCCAGCCCGCAGCATCGAGGGCATCCGGCGGAAGCAGAAGAAGTTCGGATTCATCATGTCGGCCGCACCAGGCGGCAAGGTGACGGGAGCACCGATTGTGCCGCCTCAGCCCCGCACCGCCAGCGCCTTGGCAATGCGCTGGCGCGACACCGTCGGCTTCGGGATGCGGCCGCGCAGCTTCGGGTGCTCGAACCAGGCGCGCACGTCCTGGTCCAGCCCGATGCCGTGCATGTAGTTGTAGAGCGCCTTCTTGAGACCCTGGCCCAGCGCATCGTGGTCGGTGCCGGTGGGATCCAGGAAGCCCACGTCGTTCTTCGCGAAGCCGCCGGCGGGCAGCGGCAGCAGCGTGACGCCGTACTCCTCGGGGTTCATGCCCACCGGCGAATGCACCGTGCAGGCGAAGCGGTGGAAGAAGCCGCTCTGGATGCAGCCCTGCTCGAAGAGCTGGCGCACATATTCCAGCGCGTCGACCGTGTCCTGCACCGTCTGCGTCGGGAAGCCGTACATCAGGTAGGCATGCACCAGGATGCCGGCATCGCTGAAGCCCTTGGTCACCCGCGCGACCTGCTCGACCGACACGCCCTTCTTCATCAGCGCCAGCAGCCGGTCGGAGGCCACCTCCAGCCCGCCCGACATCGCGATGCAGCCGCTCTCGGCCAGCAGCTCGGCCAGCTCCGGCGTGAAGGTCTTCTCGAAGCGGATGTTGCCCCACCACGAGATCTGCACGCCGCGCCGGATGAGCTCCAGCGCCAGCGCCTTGAGCGCCTTCGGCGGCGCCGCCTCGTCGACGAAGTGGAAGCCGGTCTGGCCGGTCTCATTGACGATGCGCTCGATGCGGTCGACCAGCTCGG
>JAUPTP010000355.1 GCA_030918015.1 Pseudomonadota bacterium | reverse complement strand
CGGCCATCGTCCAGCCCGGAGCGGGCACCCAGGGCACCAGCAGCAGCGCCGCCACGGCCGCCGAGCCCAGGCCCGCCACGAGCCACAGGCCTGCCGAGCGCCGGCTCTGCCGGGTACCGGCCACCAGCAGCGTCACCCAGGGCAGGCCCAGCAGGCACAGCAGGACGAGACGGACGCTCAGGCTCATCGGAACTCACCCCCGCCGGGGTCGCGCTCAGATCTCGACCTTCGCGCCCAGCTCGACGATGCGGTTGGACGGCAGGTTCAGGAAGTCCGCCGCCGCCGCCGCGTTGCGGTGCATGCTGGCGAACAGCTTCTCGCGCCACATCGCCATGCCGCCGCCGAAGGTCGGGATCACGATGTCGCGGCTCAGGAAGTAGCTGGTGTCCATGTCGTCGAGCGGGATGCCGCGGCCTTCGAGCAGCTTCAGCGCCTCGGGCACGTCCGGATCGTTCTTGAAGCCGAAGTGCAGCACCACTTGCCAGCAGTCGTGGCCCAGCGATTCGAGCTCGATGCGCTTGTCGAAGCCGATCCACGGCACCTCGTGGTGCCGCACCGTGACGAACAGGTTGTAGGCATGCAGCACCTTGTTGTGCTTGAGGTTGTGCATCAGCGCGTTCGGCGTCAGGCCGGTGTCGGCCGACAGGAACACCGCCGTGCCCTCGACCCGCGTCGGCGGACTGATGAACACCGCATCCAGGAAGCCCCGGAGCTCGATCGCCTCGTCGCGCAGACGCGCACTCATCAGCTTGCGGCCCGCGACCCAGGTCGTCATCAGCGTGAACATGCCGATGCCGATGACCAGCGGGAACCAGCCGCCGGCCACCAGCTTGAGCATGTTGCTGGCGAAGAAGGTGATGTCGATGACGAAGAAGAATCCGGTGGCCGCCAGGCACAGCGGCAGCGGGTACTTCCAGCCATAACGGATGACGTAGAAGGTCATGACGGTGGTGATCGTCATGTCCAGCGTCACCGCGATGCCGTAGGCGGCGGCCAGGCTCGATGAGCTCTTGAACAGACCGACGGCCAGCACGATGAACACCCACAGCCCCCAGTTGACGAAGGGCACGTAGATCTGCCCCGTGTCCTTGACCGAGGTGTGCTTGATCAGCATCCGCGGCAGGATGCCGAGCTGGATGGCCTGCTTGGTCACCGAGAAGGCGGCCGAGATCAGCGCCTGCGAGGCGATCACGGTGGCCGCCGTGGCCAGGAAGACCAGCGGCAGGCGGAACCACTCGGGCGCCATCAGGAACAGCGGGTTCTCCACCGCCTCGGGCTGGCGCAGCAGCAGCGCGCCCTGACCGAAGTAGTTGACGACCAGCGCCGGCATCACGAAGGCGTACCAGGCGATGCGGATCGGCTTCTTGCCGAAATGGCCCATGTCGGCGTAGAGCGCCTCGCCGCCGGTCACGCACAGCACCACCGCGCCGAGCGCGATGAAGGCCACCAGCGGCTGGCTGCCGATGAAGCCCGCGGCATACAGCGGATTGAGCGCCACCAGCACCGCGGGGTTGGCCGCGATGTGCGGGATGCCGAGCGCCACCAGCACGATGAACCACACCAGCGTGATCGGCCCGAAGGCCTTGCCGATGCCCCCGGTGCCCAGGCGCTGCACCGAGAACAGCGCGGTGATCACCACCAGCGTCAGCGGGATGACCCAGGCATGCAGCGCCGGCGCGGCCACCTCCAGGCCCTCGACCGCCGACAGCACCGAGACCGCCGGCGTGATGACGCCATCGCCGTAGAAGATGGCGGTGCCGAACAGGCCGGCCGTCATCAGCGTCTGGCGCAAGGCCGGACGGTCCTTCACGGCGGTGGTGGCCAGCGCCAGCATCGCGATCAGGCCGCCCTCGCCGTTGTTGTCGGCGCGCAGGATCAGCAGCACGTACTTCAACGAGACGATGACGGTCATCGTCCAGAAGATCAGCGACAGCACGCCCAGGATGTTCTCGGGCGTGGCCGGCACATGGCCGGCATGGAAGACCTCCTTGAGCGCGTACAGCGGGCTGGTGCCGATGTCGCCGTAGACGACGCCGAGGGCGCCGAGCGTCAGCGCCGCGAGGGCGCGAGAATCCTGGGGGGCGTGTGCCGTGCTCACTGCAGCAGGCGCCGGACGCGGGCGCCCGGCGCCGAAAGCCGAAAAGACGGCTATTGTGCGCCGGGCCCCTGCGCGGACGTCAATCCGGGTGACGCGAGGACGCCACGCCCGGACCGCGACGGATCATTCGTAGGTCTCGGCGTCCGGATCGGTGGCTTCGAGCTCGTAGCTGGCCGCCAGCATGGCCAGCCGGCCGATCACGCCGTACATGTAGAAGCGGTTGGGGGCGCTGACGCCGGGCTTGTCGCCAGGGCGCGGCAGCTGGTGGCCATCGGCGAAGGCCAGCGGCACGAAGCGGCCCCCGGGCCCGCTCAGGCTCTCGTCGACGCCACGCTCGGCATGCACGCGGTAGAAGCCGCCGACCACGTAGCGGTCGATCATGTAGACCACCGGCTCGGCCATCGCCTCGTGCACGCGCTCGTAGGTGGCCACGCCTTCCTGGATGATGACCTCGGTGACGCCGGCGGCCTTGTCGGCGCAGCGCTGCTGCAGGTCGGGCAGTTCGCGCGCGTCGCGCACGGTGATGATGCCCGCGCCATGGTGGCCGTCATCGGACTTCACGACCACGAAGGGCCGCTCGTTGATGCCGTACTCCTTGTACTTGCGGCGGATCTTGGTCAGCAGCGCGTCGACGTTGGCCTGCACGCAGTCCAGGCCGCCGGGCGAGCTGAAGTCGACCTCGCCGCAGGTGGCGTACATCGGGTTGATCAGCCAGGGGTCCATGCCCAGCAGCTTGGCGAACTTCTTGGCCACGTCCTCGTAGCTCTGGAAGTGGCGGCTCTTGCGGCGCAGACCCCAGCCGGCGTGCAGCGGCGGCAGCAGGTACTGCTCGTGCAGGTTCTCCAGCACCGCGGGCGTGCCGGCGACCAGGTCATCGTTGACGAGGATGGTGCAGGGATCGAAATCCTTGAGACCGAGCCGGCGCGGCGTGCGCAGCAGCGGCTCCAGCAGCAGCTCGCCACCGTCGGGCGCGCGCAGCGTCTGTGGCTGGTCGATGCGCAGGTCGAGCGCACCCAGGCGCACGTTCAGGCCGGCCTGCGAGAAGATGCGCACCAGCCGCTGCAGATGGCCGAGATAGAACGGGTTGCGCTGCACCAGCGCGCTGTCGGGCAGCAGCAGCAGGTTCTTGGCCTCGGGGCAGATCTTCTCGATCGCCGCCATCGCCGCCTGCACCGCCAGCGGCAGCATCTCGGGCGTCAGGTGGTTGAAGGCGGTCGGGTAGAGGCTGGTGTCGACCGGCGCCAGCTTGAAGCCCGAATTGCGCAGATCGACCGCGCAGTAGAACGGCGGCGTGTGCTCCATCCACTCCAGGCGGAACCAGCGCTCGATGGCCGGCAGCGAGTCGAGGATGCGGGCTTCCAGTTCGTTGATCGGACCGGTCAGCGCGGTGACGAGGTGGGGGACCATGGTGGCGTGCGGCAGGCGTCGTGGCGGGGAGCGCGCCACGTGGCGGCGCGCTGTCGGCGCCAGTGTCGCACCACCGGACGGTCCGTGCAGGCCGCGGCCACGACGGCCCCACCGCGCCCGGGCAGCGCACCGGCGGCGGGTCCGGCGGATCAGAACGCGCCGGTCTCCTGGCTCAGGCGCTGCACGCGCTCGCGCAGCTCGTCGTTGAGCTGGGCGTAGATCA
>JAUPTP010000013.1 GCA_030918015.1 Pseudomonadota bacterium | reverse complement strand
GAAGGCCAGCGCGAAGCCGGTGGTCAGCGCGGGCAGCAGGATGGGCAGGATGACGTGACGGAAGGTCTGCCAGCGGCTGGCGCCCAGCGTCGCGGCAGCCTCCTCGTATTCCTTCGAGAGGTCTTCGAGCACCGGCTGCAGCGTGCGCACCACGAAGGGCAGGCCGATGAACAGCAGCGCGACGAAGACACCGGACGGCGTGAAGCTGACCTTGAACGGCAGCCACTGGCCGATCAGGCCGTTCTCGGCGTAGAGACCGGTCAGCGTGATGCCGGCCACCGCGGTCGGCAGCGCGAAGGGCAGGTCCACCAGCGCATCGATCAGGCGCTTGAACGGAAAGTCGTAGCGCACCAGCACCCAGGTGATGACCAGGCCGAAGATGGCGTTGACCGTGGCCGCCGCCAGCGAGGCGCCGAAGGTCAGCCGATAGGAGGCCACCACCCGGGGCGAGGAGATCGCGTCCCAGAAGGCCGGCCAGGTCATCGATGCGGCCTTCAGGAAGGCGGCCGCCAGCGGGATCAGGACGATCAGGCTCAGGTAGAGCAGGGTGAAGCCCAGCGCGAGGTCGAAGCCAGGCAGCACGCTGTGACGGCGCAGCAGCGCACGGGAGAAAAGCATGGGGAGGAGCTCTCGGGTTACTTGCGGGCGGCGCCGAGGATCTGGTCGTAGATGCCGCCGTCGTTGAAGTGCTCGGCCTGCGCCTTCTTCCAGCCGCCGAACACCTCGTCGACGGTGAAGGTCGGCACGGCCGGGAAATCCTTGGCGTACTTCGCCGCCACCTTCGGATCGCGCACGCGCAGGTTGTGCTTGGCGGCGATCTCCTGGGCTTCCTCGCTCCAGAGGTATTTCAGATAGGCCTCGGCGGCCTTGCGCGTGCCCTTGCGGTCGACCACCTTGTCGACCACCGCGACCGGGTTCTCGGCCAGCACGGTGCGCTTCGGATAGACCATGTCGAAGTTCTTGCCGAACTCCTCGACGATGGACTGCACCTCGCTCTCGAAGGTCACCAGCACGTCGCCGATGCCGCGCTGCGCGAAGGTCGTGGTGGCGGCGCGGCCGCCGCCGTCGAAGACCGGCACGTTGGCGAAGATCTTCTGGGTCAGCTCGCGCGCCTGCGCCGGCGTGCCGCCGGCCTGGATCACCGAACCCCAGGCGGCCAGGTAGCCGTAGCGGCCGTTGCCGGTCACCTTCGGGTTCGGGATGACGACCGAGGTGCCTGCGCGGGCCAGATCGGCCCAGTCCTTCACGCCCTTCGGATTGCCCTTGCGCACCAGGAAGATGGTGAGCGAGCTGGTCGGTGCGGCGTTGTTGGGCAGACGCCGGGCCCAGTCGGCGGCGATCAGCCCCTTGTCGGCGACCACCTCGATGTCGAGCGCCTGATTCATCGTGATGACGTCGGCCTCCAGGCCCTCGATCACGCTGCGTGCCTGCTTGCTCGAGCCGCCGTGCGACTGGTTCAGCACGATGTCCTCGCCGGTGGTCTTCTTCCACTGCGCGGCGAAGGCCTTGTTGATGTCCTTGTAGAACTCGCGCGAGACGTCGTAGCTGACGTTGAGCAGCGCAGGCGCCGCGGCCTGCGCGGCGCCCAGCATCAGCAGGCCGGCGGCGGCGGTGGCAGTGCGCAGAAGATGACGGCGTGTCGGGTGCGGCATGGTCTTCGAATGGGCGAGCTGAAGCGTGGCCCGGATCCTAGAATCCGTCCTTTCTGCGGACAACGCATTTTTTGTTGGTTACTTATGCATAAATAAAATATGCGGCTTGTCGCCGATCGCTCGTCCAGAAACTCTCAGATCGCCCAGCGCAGCGCTTGTGGGGCCAGCGGTGCCACGGGTGCGGGCGGCTCGCTGCCCGGGCGCTGCAGCACGCGGCCGAGGATCTCGTCCTCCAGTGCGGCGAAGGCGGGCGAGCCATGCGAGCGCGGCCGGGGCAGGTCGATGCGGCGGTCCAGAGCGATGCGGCCGTCCTCGACCAGCAGCACCCGGTCGGCCAGCGCCACCGCCTCGGCCACATCGTGCGTGACCAGCAGCGCGGTGAAGCCGTGCGCGAGCCACAGCGACTCGATCAGCCGGTGCATCTCGATGCGGGTCAGCGCGTCGAGCGCGCCCAGCGGCTCGTCGAGCAGCAGCAGTCGCGGGCGGTGCACCAGCGCGCGGGCCAGCGCGACGCGCTGGCGCTGGCCGCCCGAGAGCACCGCCGGCCAGTCGCCACCCCGGTCGGCCAGGCCGACCTGTGCCAAGGCCTCGGCGGCCCGCGCGCGCCCGGCCTCGCCATCCAGCCCGAGGCGCACGTTGTCGATCACGCGCTTCCAGGGCAGCAGCCGCGCGTCCTGGAACATGATGCGCAGGTCGGCGCGGGCCGCGGCGCCGGTGTCGCCGCCGAGCGCGAGCCGGCCGGTGTCGGCCGTCTCCAGCCCGGCGACCAGGCGCAGCAGCGTGCTCTTGCCGCAGCCGCTGCGCCCGACGATGGCGACGAACTCGCCCGGCGCGATGCGCAGGTCCAGGCCGGCCTCGGCCTCGCCCAGGATGCGCCGCGCGCCGTAGGACTTGCCCAGGCCGGCCAGATCGACCGACAGGCCGTGCTCGGGGACGGGGCGGCCGCGCTGCAGCGTGCGGGGCGCAGACTGCGGCGCGCAAGGCGCCTCGGACGTGGAGGGCAGCTTCAGGGTCAGGGTCATGATCTCGGATCAGCAGGGAATCAGGCGCGCACGCCCGGGCGGGCATAGCCCGGATGCCAGCGCAGCCAGCGGCGCTCCAGCGCCCGGGCCAGCAGGTCGGCCAGCTTGCCCAGCAGCGCGTAGAGCAGGATGCCCACCAGCACCACGTCGGTCTGCAGGAACTCGCGGGCGTTCATCGTCAGGTAGCCGATGCCGGCCTGGGCGGAGAGGGTCTCGGCCACGATCAGCAGCACCCACATCAGCCCGAGCGAGAAGCGCACGCCCACCAGGATCGAGGGCAGCGCGCCCGGCAGGATGACCTGCGCGTAGAGTGCCCGGCCGGAGAGACCGTAGCTGCGCGCCATCTCGATCAGCCCCTTGTCCACCGAGCGGATGCCGTGGAAGGTGTTGAGATACACCGGAAAGAACACGCCCAGCGCCACCAGGAAGAGCTTGGCGGTCTCGTCGATGCCGAACCACAGGATCACCAGCGGGATCAGCGCCAGCGGCGGGATGTTGCGCACCATCTGCAGCGTCGAGTCGAGCAGCGTCTCGGCCTGGCGGAAGGTGCCGGTGAGCAGGCCCAGCAGCAGCCCGGTGCTGCCGCCGATGGCAAAGCCCAGCAGCGCGCGCCGGGTGCTCACCAGCACATGCTCGAGCAGCTCGCCCGACAGCGCGAGGCGGACGAAGGCACTCGCCACCGCCAGCGGCTCCGGCAGCACCCGGCTGGACAGCCAGCCCGAGAGCGAGGCGGCCTCCCAGCCCAGCAGGATCAGCAGCGGCACCAGCCAGGGCAGGAGCCGCTGCCCGTGGCCCGTGCGTGGGGTCTCGGATGTCGTCATCGGACGGTCTCCTGCGTCGTGCGGTGCGTCAGCTCTGTGCCACCTTGGGCACGAAGCTGTTGGCGACGATCTCGCCGAAGGGGCCGGTCAGTGCCTGGCCGGGCAGGCGCTCGCGCAGCTCCAGCGGCAGCAGCGGGAAGACCAGCTCGGCGAAGCGGTGCGCCTCGTCCAGGTGCGGATAGCCCGACAGCACGAAGTGATCCAGTCCCAGCGCGGCGTATTCCTTGATGCGGTCGGCCACCTGCTGCGCGCTGCCGACCAGCGCGGTGCCGGCGCCGCCACGCACCAGGCCGACGCCCGCCCACAGGTTGGGCGAGATCTCCAGGCCCTCGCGCACATTGGCGCGGTTGAACTTGCCGCGGTGCAGCTCGGCCATGCGGCGCTGGCCGGCCGAGTCCATCTGCGCGAACTTGCGCTGCGCGGTCTCGACCGTCTCCTCGTCGAGGTGCGAGACCAGCTCGGCGGCGGCGCGCCAGGCCTCGTCCTCGGTCTCGCGCACGATGACATGCAGCCGGATGCCGAACTGGAGCGTGCGGCCGAGCTTGGCGGCGCGCGCCTTCACGTCGGCCACCTTGGCCGCGACCGCCTCGGGCGGCTCGCCCCAGGTGAGGTAGGTCTCGACCTCGGCGGCGGCCAGCTCGTGCGCGGCCTCCGACGAGCCGCCGAAGAAGACCGGCGGATGCGGCCGCGACCAGGTCGGGTAGAGCAGCTTCGCGCCCTCGACCCGCAGGTGCCGCCCCTCGAAGTCGACGGCCTCGCCCTCGTGGGAGCGGGCGATGATCTCCTTCCAGATGCGGATGAACTCGCCCGACTCCTGGTAGCGCTCGGCATGGCTCAGGAACTGGCCGTCGCCGGCGAGCTCGCCCGGATCGCCGCCGGTGACCAGATTGACCAGCAGCCGCCCGCCCGAGAGGCGGTCCAGCGTCGCGGCCATGCGCGCCGACTGCGACGGCGCCACCAGCCCGGGGCGCAGCGCGACGAGGAATTTCAGCCGCCGGGTCGCGTCGATCAGGCTGGCCGCGACGATCCAGGAGTCCTCGCAGGAGCGGCCGGTCGGGATCAGCACGCCTTCGTAGCCCAGGCTGTCGGCGGCGATCGCGACCTGCTTGAAATAGGCGAAGTCGGCCTGGCGGGCACCGTGGTTCGTGCCGAGGTAGCGGGTTTCGCCGTGGGTGGGAATGAACCAGAAGATCTTCATGATGAGCTTGTTCGTCTTGAGGCGGGTCAGCGTGCCGAGGCCAGGCGCTGGCCGGGCTGGCGCACGATGGCGGCGACGTGGATGGCGCGCGGGATCAGGCCCAGGCGGTGGAAGGTGTCGGCGACCCGCTGCTGCTCGGCCACCAGGGCCGGCGTGACCGGGCCGACCGGCGAGGGCGGCCGGCGCGAGAGCACCCGCAGCACCGTGCCCAGGCTGAGGCCGGCGAAGTCGGCGTAGAGCGCCGCAGCGGCGGGGCGGTCCTGCTGCAGCAGGCGGTCGGACTCGCTCAGCGCGGCGAACAGCGTCTGCAGCGTCGCGCCGTGATCGGCGGCGAAGCCGGGCGAGGTGAGGTAGAAGCTGTTGTTGCCGCTCAGGGCACGGCCGGTCAGCAGCACGCGTGCCCGGCCGTCGATCTCGGCGGCGGCGTAGTACGGATCCCAGATCACCCAGGCATCGACCGAGCCCTTCTCGAAGGCGGCGCGGGCCTCGGCCGGCGTCAGCCAGATCGGCTCGATGTCGCCCCAGGCCAGCCCGGCCTGCTCGACGGCGCGCACCAGCAGGTAATGCGCGCTCGAGCCCTTCTGCAGCGCGATGCGCCGGCCTTTCAGGTCGCGCGCCTGGCGGATCGGGCTGTCGGCGCGCACCAGGATGGCCGAGGCCTCCGGCTTCGGGGCTTCGGCGCCGACATAGACCAGATCCTTGCCGGCGGCCTGGGCGAAGACCGGCGGCGCGTCGCCGGTGGAGCCGACATCGATGCTGCCGACGGCCAGCGCCTCCAGCAGCTGCGGGCCGGCCGGAAACTCGACCCAGCGCACCCGGGTGCCGGGCAGGCGGCGCTCCAGCAGGCCCTGCTGGCGCAGCAGCGCCAGCGCGATCGAGCCCTTCTGGAAGCCGATGCGCAGATCGGTCGGTGCGGCAGCCGGACTGGCCTGGCCAAAGGCCGGCGTGACCGACAGCGCGGGCAGCAGGCCCAGCGCCAGCGCCGAGGCCAGCACGGTGCGGCGAGGCCGCGAGACGGTGCGGTGAGACATGGCGGACTCCGGGCGTTCAGCGGGCGGCGGTGGTGACGGGCGTGGCCGGCAGCGCGTCGGCGATGCGCACCGGCTTGGGGATCAGCTTCAGCTCCAGGAAGGCATCGGCCACCTTCTGCTGCTCGGCGGCGACGCCGGGCGTCACCGGCGCCACGCCGTACTCGGCGCGCTGCAGCGTGCGCTCGACCACATCGACATCCAGGCCCTGGACCGGCGCGATGCGGCGCGCGGCCTCCTTCAGGTTGGCCTTGAGCCAGCGGCCCTGCTCGACGCTGTCCTCGAACAGCGCGCGCACCAGCTGCGGATGCTTCTGCGTGAACTGGCGCTCGGCCAGATAGAAGGCGTGGTTGCTGACCAGGCCGCGTCCGTCGGCGAGCAGGCGCGCGCCGGTCTGCTTCTCCACCGCCGCCAGGAACGGATCCCAGATCACCCAGGCGTCGACCGCGCCCTTCTCGAAGGCGGCGCGCGCATCGGCCGGCGGCAGGAAGACCGGCTGGATGTCGCCGTACTTCAGCCCGGCCTTCTCCAGCGCGCGCACCAGCAGGTAGTGCACGTTGCTGCCCTTGTTCAGCGCGATGCGGCGGCCCTTCAGGTCGGCCAGCGTGCGGATCGCGGACTCCTTCGGCACGACGATGGCCTCGGCCTGAGGCGAGGCCGGGTCGTTGCCGATGTAGATGAAGTTCGCGCCGGCGGCCTGCGCGAAGATCGGCGGCGCCTCGCCGACGAAGCCCACGTCGACCGAGCCGACGTTGAGCCCCTCGAGCAGCTGCGGGCCGGCGGGGAACTCGACCCACTTCACGTCGGCCTGCAGCGCCGCGAGCCGGCGCTCGAGCGAGCCCTGGGCCTTCTGCAGCGCCAGCAGGCTGGCGGACTTCTGATAGCCGATGCGCAGCAGCGGGCGGGCGCTGTCCTGGGCCTGCAGCGCCGGGGCGGCCAGGGCCAGCGGGATCAGCGCCAGCGCGGCGGCCAGGCGTCGGCGCAGGGGCCGGAAGGAGGCGAGAGACAAAGGGATGCGGGACATGGCGGACTCCGTGGCGGCCCGTGATCGGGCTCGATGTCCGCCACGATAGGCAGCGCCGTGGCCGGCGTGAACGAAGCATTCCGGCGCTGCTTATCCGCTGCGCGCCTGAGGCGCTTTCCGCCGAAGCATCCTCGGAATGCTTCGTTCCCGGGGGGCACGGTGCTGCCTATCGTGCAGGGCATGAACATCGTCTGCCTGCTGGGCAGCCCCTCCGAGCCCTCGCGCTCGGCCGGACTGCTGGACCACGCCCGCTCGCTGCTCGAGCCCCATGCCACCCGCATCGACACCATCCGGGTGCGCGACCTGCCCGCCGAGGCGCTGCTGCAGGCACGCTTCGACGATCCGGCCATCGCCGAGGTGCGCGAGCGCATCGGCCGGGCGCGGCTGGTGCTCGTCGCCACGCCGATCTACAAGGCCGCCTACAGCGGCCTGCTCAAGAGTCTGCTCGATCTGCTGCCGCAGGACGGCCTGGCCGGGCGCACGGTGCTGCCGCTGGCCACCGGTGGCAGCCCGGCGCATCTGCTGGCGCTGGAGTACGCCCTCAAGCCGGTGCTGGCCGCACTGGGTGCACGCGACATCGCCGACGGCGTCTACGCCACCGACCGCCAGATCGAGCGCCTGCCTGACGGCCGCCACCGGCTCGACGAGGCGACCGTGGCGCGCCTGGAGCGCGTCGTCGGCGAACTGGTCGAACGGCTGGCGCCGCAGCGCGCCGGCGCCCGTCTGCCCGCCGCGCTGCGCTGGGCGCTCTGAATCTTTCTTTCCCCCTGTCCCGCAAGGAATCCTGCCATGAGCATCACCGCCATCAATGTCCGCAACCAGTTCCGTGGCGTCGTCCGCGAGATCATCCTGGGCCCGGTCGTCTCCGAGATCGACGTCGAGACGCCCCAGGGGCTGATCGTCACCTCGGTCATCACCACTCGCTCGGTCCAGGAGCTGGGTCTGGAGATCGGGCGCGAGGTCATCGCGCTGGTCAAGTCGACCGAGGTGTCGATCGCGGCGCTGTGACCGCCATGCCATGACGTCGTGAATGGCGTCGTGAATGACGACGGCCCGGCAGATCGATGCCGGGCCGTGGGTCGTGGATCTCGAGAAACCAGATGAATCAGATGGCGAAACCCCATTCGCCGATGCCGGCGCGGCGTGCGCGCTCCTGGCGGGCCAGGCGCTGCTGCTGGCGCGTCACCCACTGCTCGGCCAGCGGCAGCGGGCCGTGGCCGGAGTCGATGTTGATGTGGCCGGCATCGCCGATCGAGACGAAGCGGCTGTCCCAGTGATGCGCCCAGCGGCGCACCGCCACCGGGCTCATCCACGGGTCGGTCTCGCTGGTGATCAGCACCGGGCTGAGGGGCAGGCGCCCGAGCAGCCGATCGGTCACGCCGAACTTGTGCGGATCGGCCGGCGCCACCAGCAGCACCGCCGCCAGCGGCAGGTCCGGGCGGGCGAGCAGGTGGCGCACCGTGGTCAGGCAGCCGAAGCTGTGCGCGGCGACGATCCAGTCCTGGCGGTCGCCGCCGTGGCGCTCGATCGTCGCGGCCAGCCGTGCGGCCCAGGCCTCGAGGTCCGGTCGGTCCCAGTGCTCCTGGACCACCCGGACCGCGCCGGGGTGCAGCAGCTCCAGCCGGCTCTGCCAGTGGCCAGGGCCGCTGTCGTGCAGCCCCGGCACGATCAGCAGCCGGGCCCCGCCGGATCCTCGGTGGCCGGGCGCGTTCATCGCCGGGTGACGACGCGGTCGAAGGTGCCGCCGTCGCTGAAGTGCGTCTTCTGGGCCTCGCGCCAGCTGCCGAACACGTCGCCCAGGCGGAACAGCTCGATCTTCGGGAACTGAGCGGCGTACTTGGCCGCGGCCTTCGGATCGATCGGGCGGTAGTGGTTCTGGCCGGCCAGATCCTGGCCTTCGGCCGAGTACAGATACTCCAGATAGCCCTGTGCGACCGCGCGCGTGCCCCGTCTGTCGACCACCTTGTCGACCACCGCCACCGGCGGCTCGGCCAGGATCGACTGCGCCGGCGCCACCACCTCGAACTTGCCCGGGCCCAGCTCCTTCAGCGCCAGCAGCGCCTCGTTCTCCCAGGCCAGCAGCACGTCGCCGATGCCGCGCTCGACGAAGGTCACGGTGGAGGCGCGCGCCCCGGTGTCGAGCACCGGCACATTGGCGAACAGCTTCTGCACGTACTCCTGCGCCTTCGCGTCGGAGCCGTAGGCCTTCTTCGCCCAGCCCCAGGCGGCCAGGTAGTTCCAGCGCGCGCCGCCCGAGGTCTTCGGGTTGGGCGTGATCACCGAGACGCCCGGCCGGGCCAGATCCGCCCAGTCCTTGATGCCCTTCGGATTGCCCTTGCGCACCAGGAAGACGATGGTCGAGGTGTAGGGCGAGCTGGCGTGCGGCAGGCGCTTCTGCCAGTCGGCGGGCAGCAGCTTTGCCTTGTCGGCGATCTCGTCGATGTCGTAGGCCAGCGCCAGCGTCACCACGTCGGCCTCCAGCCCGTCGATGACCGAGCGGGCCTGCTTGCCCGAGCCGCCGTGCGAGGCCTTGACCGTCACGGTGTCGCCGGTCTTGGCCTTCCAGTGCGCGGCGAAGGCCTTGTTGAAGTCCTGGTAGAGCTCGCGCGTCGGGTCGTAGGAGACGTTGAGCAGCGTGAAGTCGCGCGCCTGCGCGCTGGGCGCCAGCGTCATCGCACCGGCCCCCAGCGCGAAGGTCAGTGCCAGGGACAGGGCGTGCAGGGTGGGGCGGCGGCGCATCGGTTCGTCTCTTTCGGGGCAGGTTGCGATGAGCGTCGATGCTAGGCAGCTGTCCTTCTGCGGCCAACGAATCGATTCGAGGATCCACATGCGCCGATCGCATGAAGAAGGCCATTTTATTCGGAGGGTCTTTATGGATTGCATGGTCAATCATTGATTGGTCAATAAAATGGCGCCCCATGAACGAGCACCCCGAAGCGGCCGCGCCGCCACCGATCTACGACGCCCTGTCCTACCGCCCCGAACGCAGCCTGGGGCTGGTGATGCGCCGCGTGCTGAGCTCGGTGCTGCAGGAGATCGATCGCCGTCTGGTCGAGCACGACCTGACGCACGCGCAGTGGCTGCCGCTGTTCAAGCTGCTCAAGGGCTGCGACAGCGTGACCGTGGCGTCGATGGCGCGCGATCTCGATGTCGATCCGGCGGCGGTCACCCGCATGTTCGACCGGCTGGAAGCCAAGGGCCTGGTGCTGCGCGAGCGCTCCACCACCGACCGCCGCGTCGTGCAGCTCGCGCTGACCGAGGCGGGGCGCGCGGTGGCCGAGAAGGTGCCGCCGGTGCTGGTCGAGGTGCTCAATGCCCACCTGGCGGGCTTCCAGCCCGAGGAGTTCGAGATGCTGATGTCACTGCTGCGGCGCATGGATGCCAACGGCGAGGCGCTGCGCGCCCGCGCGGCCGGAGCGTCCTCATGAAGCGCGTTTTCTGCCTGACGCTGCTGGCCGGCGCGCTGGCGCTGGCCGGCTGTGCCAGCCCGGGGCCGTCGCGCACGCTGCTGCCGGCGGTCGATCCGGCGAAGGTGGGGCTGACGGCGCCGACCGAGGGCGGCGCCGAGCTGACCGCGGCCGAGGGCTGGTGGAAGGCCTTCGGCGATGCGAATCTGGATGCGCTGGTCGAGCGCGCGGTGGCCGATCATCCCGGCGTGCAGGCCGCCTCGGCGCGGCTGCTGCGCGCCCAGGCCGCCGGCCGGGGCGTCGACGCTGCCGGTCAGGCCCAGG
Source organism: Pseudomonadota bacterium (assembly GCA_030918015.1). Taxonomy (GTDB): domain Bacteria; phylum Pseudomonadota; class Gammaproteobacteria; order Burkholderiales; family Burkholderiaceae_C; genus Sphaerotilus. The sequence goes on along the minus strand of JAUPTP010000013.1, from coordinate 3,969 downwards.
CCGGTCTGTCGGTGGATGTCGCCCGCCAGCGCTACACCGCCAACGGCCTGATCCCCGCCCCGGTGGCCGGCACGGTGCGCGACACCGGCACGATCCAGATCGGCGGCAGCTGGTCGCCGGACTTCTTCGGGCGACACCACGCCGCCCTGGCCGCCGCCGTGGGCCAGGAGCTGGCGGCCGAGGCCGAGCTGGCCCATGCGCGCCAGGGGCTGGCCACCGCGGTGGTGCGCCAGTACATCGCTCTGGCGCGGCTGCTGGCGCAGCGCGAGGTGGCCGAGCGGGCGGTGCAGCTGCGCGAGCGCACGCTGGGGCTGGTGCGCTCGCGGGTGCGCAGCGGCCTGGACACCCAGGTCGAGCTGCGCCAGGCCGAGGCGGCGGTGCCCGATGCGCGCACGCAGCGCCTGATGCTCGACGAGCAGATCACGCTGGCGCGCCACGCGCTGGCCGCGCTGACGCAGCAGCCCCCCGCGGCGCTGGACACGCTGTCGCCGCGCCTGGCGGCGCTGCAGCCGGCGCCGCTGGCGGACGGGCGGGTCAGCACCGACCTGCTCGGCCGCCGCGCCGACATCGTCGCGGCGCGCTGGCGTGTCGAGGCCGCGGCGCAGAACGCCCGCGAGGCGCGCGCGCAGTTCTATCCGGACCTGCAGATCAGCGCCTTCGTCGGCCTGAGCGCGCTCGGGCTGGACCGCGTGCTGCAGCTCGACAGCCGCCAGGCGGGCATCGCGCCGGCGCTGCGGCTGCCGCTGTTCGACGCCGGGCGGCTGCGCGCGCAGCTGCAGGTGCGCGCCGCCGAGATCGACGCGGCGGTGGCCGCCTACAACGGCGCGGTGCTGGACGCGGTGCGCGAGTCGGCCGATGCGCTGGCCTCGGGCCGCGCGGTGCAGGCGCAGCGCGACGAGCAGGCCCGCGCGCTGGCTGGCATCGAGCAGGCGTTCGACGCGGCGCAGCGCCGCTACGACGCCGGCCTGGCCGGCTACCTGACGGTGCTGGCCTCCGAGCAGCAGCTGCTGGCCCAGCGCCGCGCCGCCGTCGACCTGCAGGCCCGCGTGCTCGACACGCAGGCGCAGCTGATGCAGTCCCTGGGCGGCGGCCATGCCGCGCCCGTGCTTGCGCCGGACGTGCCGCGCACGACCGCCGAACTTGATTCCTTCCGGAGCTCGACCCGATGAGCAACCAACCTCCCGTCTCTCCCGCGGCCGCCCCGGCGGCTGCGCCCGCCGCCCGTCGTCGCGCCCTGATCGGCATCACCGCGGCCGCCTTGCTGGGCGGTGGCGCCTGGGCCGGCTGGTGGGCCCTGTACGCCCGCCACAGCGAGCACACCGACAACGCCTATGTCCAGGCCCGCGTGGTCCAGGTCACCGCCCAGACCGGCGGCACCGTCGTCGCGATCGAGGCCGACGACACCGACCATGTGCGCGCCGGCCAGAGGCTGCTCAAGCTCGACCCGACCGATGCCCAGCTCGCGCTCGAGCAGGCGCAGGCCCAGCTCGCGCAGACGGTGCGCGAGGTGCGCCAGATCCACAGCGGCAGCGACGCGCTCGCGGCGCAGATCACGCTGCGCGAGGCCGAGCTCAAGCGCCTGCAGGCCGACATGGCGCGGGCCCAGGCCGATGTCGACCGTCGCGCCGGCCTGGTCGACAGCGGCGCGGTCGGCCGCGAGGAGTTCCAGCACGCCACCGCGCAGCTGGCGGCCGCGCGCAGCGCGGTCGAGTCGGCCCGCGCCGCGCTGGACACGGCGCGCGAGCAGCAGCGCGGCAGCGGCATGCTGGTCGAGGGCGGCCCGATCGAGTCGCTGCCGCAGGTGCAGCGCGCCGCCGCCAAGGTGCGCGAGTCCTGGGTCGCGCTGCGCCGCACCGAGCTGCCCGCGCCGCTGGAAGGCCATGTCGCGCGCCGCAGCGTGCAGCTCGGCCAGCGCCTGCAGGCCGGCACGCCGGTGATGTCGGTGGTCGATCTGGCCGGCGTCTGGGTCGACGCCAACTTCAAGGAAGGCCAGCTGCGCAACCTGCGCATCGGCCAGCCGGCCGAGCTGGTCGCCGATGTCTATGGCGACAAGGTGGTCTACCACGGCCGGGTCGCCGGTCTGGGCGCGGGCACCGGCGCGGCCTTCTCGCTGCTGCCGGCGCAGAACGCCACCGGCAACTGGATCAAGGTGGTGCAGCGCGTGCCGGTGCGCATCGAGCTCGACCCGAAGGAAGTCGCCGCGCACCCGCTGCGGGTCGGCCTGTCGATGAACGTGACGGTCGATGTCGAGAAGCAGGACGGCGCGGTGCTGGCACCGGCCAGCGCGTCCACCCGGCCGCAGGACCGCACCAGCGTCTACGACGGACTGGACCGCGAGGCCGAGGCCGACGTGCAGCGCATCATCGCCGCCAACCGCGGCGCCGCGCTGCCCGGCGTGGCCGCCTCGCGCCCGGCGGCGCGGCCGCTGACGCTGGCGCCGCTGCGGAGCCCGAGCGCATGAGCGCCGCTCCGGCACCGCTGTCGGGCGGCGCGCTGGCGATGGGCACGCTGGCGCTGTCGCTGGCGACCTTCATGAACGTGCTCGACTCCTCGATCGCCAACGTGTCGCTGCCGGCGATCGCCGGCGACCTGGGCGTGAGCCCGTCGCAGGGAACCTGGGTCATCACCAGCTTCGGCGTGGCCAACGCGATCTCGGTGCCGCTGACCGGCTGGCTGACGCAGCGCTTCGGCGCGGTGAAGCTCTTCACCTGGAGCGTGCTGCTGTTCGTGCTGGCCTCGTGGCTGTGCGGCTTCGCGCCGACGCTGGAGCTGCTGATCGCCTTCCGCGTGCTGCAGGGCCTGGTGGCCGGGCCGATGATTCCGCTGTCGCAGACGCTGCTGCTGTCGAGCTATCCGGCCGCCAAGGCCGGCACCGCGCTGGCGCTGTGGGGCATGACGACGCTGGTGGCGCCGGTGGTCGGACCGCTGCTGGGCGGCTGGATCACCGACCACATCCACTGGGCGTGGATCTTCTACATCAACGTGCCTTTCGGTCTGCTGGCAGTGGGCATCACCTGGCGCATCTACCGCCGCCGCGAGACGCCCACGCGCCGGCTGCCGATCGACAGCGTCGGGCTGGCGCTGCTGGTGATCTGGGTCGGCGCGCTGCAGCTGATGCTCGACAAGGGCCATGAGCTCGACTGGTTCCACTCGGGCGAGGTGGTCGCGCTGGCGGTGGTGGCGGTGCTGGGCTTCGCCTTCTTCCTGGCCTGGGAGCTGACCGAGGCGCATCCGATCGTCGACCTGCGGCTGTTCGCAGGGCGCAATTTCCTGTGGGGATCGCTGACGCTGTCGGTGGCCTACGGCCTGTTCTTCGGCAATGTCGTGCTGCTGCCGATGTGGCTGCAGCAGTGGCTGGGCTACACCGCGACCTGGGCCGGCATGGCGATGGCGCCGGTGGGTCTGCTGGCCATCCTGCTCACGCCCCTGGTGGGCAAGAAGGTGGCCGAGTGGGATCCGCGGCGCATGGCCACCGGCGCCTTTCTGCTGTTCGCGCTGGTGCTGTGGATGCGCAGCCGCTTCACCACCGGCAACGACTTCACCTCGATCCTGATCCCGACGCTGATCCAGGGCGCGGCGCTGTCGTTCTTCTTCATTCCGCTCACGACGCTGACGCTGGCCGGGCAGCCGCCGTCCAAGGTGCCCTCGGCCGCGGGCCTGTCGAACTTCGTGCGCATCACCGCCGGCGCGATGGGCACCTCGGTGGCCACGACGCTGTGGCAGGACCGCGCGATCACCCATCACGCCGAGCTGGTCGAGCACCTGCAGCCCGGCGTGCCGGCCGCCGACGAGGCGCTGCGCCAGATGCAGGCCGGCGGCCTGGAGCCGGGCCAGGCGCTGGCGCAGCTCGACCGGCTGGTGAGCCAGCAGGCCTACACGCTGGCGGTGGACGACATCTTCCTGATGTCGGCCGCCATCTTCCTGCTGCTGGTGCCGATGGTGTGGCTGACGCGCCGCCCGCCGCGCCGG
>JAUPTP010000354.1 GCA_030918015.1 Pseudomonadota bacterium | reverse complement strand
AGGCATGTAGGGCTTCATTTCCTCTGCGAACTTGGGGTCGTCGATCTCGAGCGTGACGCCGATCTGCGCGTAGCGGTCGGCATCGCGGTCGGCCAGGTTCACCACGAAGGGCTCGAGGGGCATGTAGGCCGGCGGCAGCTTGGGATCTCGCTTGGCGGGCTTGTGGGACTTGGCCACCTCGTGCGCGTCATCGCCGCCGCCCTCCTCGGCCGCGGCCGCAGCCGCTTCCTCGGCCTTCTTCTTCCAGATCATGAAGCCGGCCGCACCGCCCCCCACCAGCAGGAAGACGACCACGCCGATGATGATGAAGAGCTTCTTCGAGTTTTTCTTGGGAGCGGGTTGTTCCGCACTCGCTGCCGCAGCCGACATGTCCTTCTCCTGCTAGTTGAGCCCCTGCATGCAGGGCTTCCGTATGAGGACGATTATTCGGAGAGGCCGCCTTGGCGAAGATCGGAAAAGCGCAGCAAAACCGGCGATTGAGCCGGGCCGCCGATCGTGCCGCACCAGCGCGAAAGAACCGGAACCGATCCGGACAGACACGGGCCCGCGGCGACGACCGACGCCTCAGGCGAAGAAATCCAGCCCCCCTGTGCGGCTCGTCGCACGGGATGTCACCGGGGAGAGCATCGGATCGGCCACCCGCGCTTCAGGGTGAGCCAGTCCGTCCGGGCGATCGACGGCGAACCGCCCTGCCCCCTGGCGCGGAGCATCGTTCTGCCCGCCTGGATCGCGCGGCCGGGCATCAGACGATGAGCCACCCCGCCCATCGGATCCCGCCGACCCCCCCAGGAATCCGTCGGAGGCCATCGAAGACGACGCGACCTCCCCCACCGAGCTGTGGCCCAGCGACAGCCCGTCTTCGCCCAGCGCCGCGGCCAAGGCCGGCAGCGATTGCTCGAGCTGGTGACGGGTCGCTGCCTGTGTGGCGCCGAAATCGACCGAGGCCACGCCCCCTTCGATGGCGATGCGCACAGAGACCGGGCCCATTTCGACCGGATTCAGATGCAGCGTGACCTCGCTGACGCCCTGCCGTGTCCAGTGGGCATGCTGCACGACATGCGCCGCGACCTCGTCGGCAAAGTCGGGATGCCCCACCGGAGTCTCGACGCGGAAAGCCGCCGACGGCGTGCCTGAGGCCACGATCGGCCCGCCCGCCATGCCCGCCTGGGCCAGCGCGCCGGCCCAGGCCTCGGCAGACATCTCGGCGGCTCGTCCCTCGACACCGCGATCGCTCCGCTCTGTCGGCGCCGAGGCGCCTGTCGTGCTGGCGAAGAGATCAGCGCGGGGGGCGGAGGACAGGCCTTGCTGCTCGGCCCGCGCCGACACGGCGGCCGGCGACATGACCGGCACCTCGCTGCGCACGGACTCGGGCGCAGCCCCTCTGGGCACCATGAGGGCGGCGGAGGCCAGCAGCGACGCCATCTGCTCCGCCCGGTCGGACGAGGCACGACGCTCGGAGGCGCGCTCCGGCACCGGGGCACTCGCCCGGGACACGACGATGCCCGCGCCACCAGGCCGCTCGTCGCCGCGACCCCGGGGCACCTCGCTGACGGCCGTGGCCGCAGACTCGGCCGCGGAAGACAGCGCGCTGGTCGGCGGATCGATGCGGACCTGGCGATCCGACCACGAAGCCGGGGACACCGCAGCCCCCTGGCCCGCCGCGGGGGCGGCCCAGGGCAACCCAGGCGGCGACCGATCCAGGCTGGAGCGCACCGGACGGCTCATGCCATCGCCGCCGCAGGACAGGGCGGTCGCCAGATGCGACCCCGGCGAGGCCTGGGCCTCGCTCGACCGCATGCGGCGCACGCCCTGAGCCTCGGGCACGGCCGCACGGGTCACGATGCCGCCGGCCACCAGACCGGCCTGCACCAGCAAATCGGCATCCACCAGGGCCTCGGCCTGCGGTCCCGGGGCAGTCTCGGCGGGAAGCGCCTGTGGCAACCCGGCAACCGGCTCGGACAGCGACTTCTCGTCAGCGCCGAGCGGCGCCTCGGGCCTGGCGATCTCGCGGGCGTCAGGGGCCGCCGTCAAAGACTCATCGACAGACCCCGGATCCGCCCCCCCCGACGCCCGGTCCTTCTTCACCTCATGCCCTCCCCCGCCCAGGCGCCGAGACCAGGCGCCCGCCAGACGCGACAGAGACGGCAGGTCCGATGCGCCCGATACCGCATCAGGGTCGGCGGCCTCACCGCCCGACGCAACGCCCGACGCAACGCCCGACGCCATCGACGACGACAGCAGACGGGAGAAGACCGCCGCCCCGTTCGGATCACCGGAGGTCGTGCCCCCCTCGCCGGCCGCGGGACCCGGCCGACCGGCACGCGCAGACGCCTGGGAAAAGCTCAGCAGGGAAGGATCCATCGCATCATCCGCCGTGCCCGGCGGCCTCGTGAAGTCGGTTCCAGGCCATCCGCGAGGCGCGCTCGTCGATCTGGCGCTGTTCCTGGCGGGCCTGGTGCTGCTGCAAGGTCTGGCGGCGCCGCTCGATCAGCTTGTTGATCGAGGCCACCTTGCGCTCGGCCTCGAGCGTCTCGGTCTTGCGGCGCATCAGCGCCTGGCGGGCCCGGTCGACCTGCTCGGACTGTATCGACACCGCCTGATGCAGCCGGTCGGTGAAGGCCAGGTTGCACTGCACCAGCGGCATCGTGACCGACTGGCGCATCGCCGTGTGCCAGCGCGACTGGTGATCGCGGCTGTAGGTGGAGAGCTGCTCGTGCTGACGCACCGCAGCATCGAGCTGCGCATCGGCACGGCGCTGCTGGGCCAGCGCGACATCGCGCTGGCGTTCGGCATGTTCGAGCAGGGTGGCAAGAGACTGGTTCATCGCGGTGGGATCGATGGAAGAGCGAGCGGGCGGTCAGACCCGCGTGATCTGGCGCAGCATGGTGATGCTGTCCTTCAGCGTCGACCGCGCGTGCGTGTCCTGCTGCAGCAGCGCCATCATGGCCGGCTGCGATTTCACGGCGGCATCGAGCTCGGCGTCGTGGCCGGGCATGTAGGCGCCGAGCTGGATCAGGTCGCGCGCCTTGCTGAGCCGGGACAGCAGCTTGCGCATCTGGCGCGCCGCGGCGATGTGCTCGCGCGCCGCGACGTTGTTCATCACCCGCGAGATCGAGCGCTCGATGTCGATGGCCGGATAGTGGCCCGACTCGGCCAGCTCGCGCGACAGAACGATGTGGCCGTCGAGAATGCCGCGCGCGGCGTCGGCGATCGGATCCTGCTGGTCGTCGCCCTCGCTCAGCACGGTGTAGAAGGCGGTGATCGAGCCCTGGCCGGGGCGGCCGTTGCCGCTGCGCTCGACCAGCTGCGGCAGCTTGGCGAAGCAGCTCGGCGGGTAGCCCTTGGTGGCCGGCGGCTCGCCGATGGCCAGCGCGATCTCGCGCTGTGCCATCGCGTAGCGGGTCAGCGAGTCCATCAGCAGCAGCACGTCCAGGCCCTGGTCGCGGAAATGCTCGGCCACCGCGGTGGCGTAGGCCGCGCCCTGCAGCCGGCTCAGCGGGGGCGCGTCCGCCGGCGCGGCCACCACCACCGAGCGGGCCCGGCCGTCCTCGCCCAGGATGTCCTCGATGAATTCCTTGACCTCGCGCCCGCGCTCGCCGATCAGGCCGACCACGATCACGTCGGCCGCCGTGTAGCGCGCCATCATCCCGAGCAGCACCGATTTGCCCACGCCCGTGCCGGCGAACAGGCCGATGCGCTGGCCCTTGCCGACGGTCAGCATCGCGTTGATCGAGCGCACGCCGGTGTCCAG